>JAYODZ010000071.1:4269-9594 GCA_038106515.1 Rhodobiaceae bacterium | reverse complement strand
CCAAGTGGCGAATATCATGCCGCGTGATCCGGCCCAAGGCGATATAGAGATAGTCGTCCTTATCCGCCGCAATGAGGGGCGCCGACATAATGTCCCCCAGTTCCAGCTGTCGGGCTGTTCGGGTTTTGTCGAGCGGGATCGCCATGGTTCTTACAATGTCGCGCTCAGAAACAATCCCCAGAGGTACTTCGCGGGTGCCGACAAAAACACAATCAATATGGTTCTCTTGCATGCGCGTGGCTGCCTCAAGCGCTGTCGCCGTTGCAGGCAAAATGATCGGCTCTTGGTTCATCAGTTCGGTTAGGCGGTGGCGAAACGGGTATGTGTCGACATCGCGAACGGCGTCCAACGTGTCCCTAGTCTCGAAATGCTTCAGAATATCGACCCAGCCGGCTTGAACAATATCGCGCCGCCATTGGTGTCGGCCCGAGAGCTGAAAATAGGCATCGGCGAGGGTTACAATTCCTTTTTCCTGCAAAAGAGGTAGTAGTGCGGTAAATATTTGCGCCGTCAGCCGCGCATCGCCAACCGCCGAATGTCGGCCATGTGGGGCGATGCCGAAAAAATGCGCTAAACTCTCCAAATCATGTGCGGCACGTCCCGCCTCGGCGCCGAGCGCGATTTGGCTGAGCTCGCGAACACATAAGGCCCCCTCCCATCGCCACGTTAAGCCGGCACGGGCGCATTCGGCTTCAATAAATGCGAGATCGAAGCCAGTGTTGAAGCCAATCAACACATGACCGGTTAAATCCTGCGCCAGAACCGGAAATTTGGTCGCGAAGCTAGATGCTCCTGCAACATCTTCGGCAGTTATGCCGTGGATCTCTGTTGCCGATGCGGGTATTGCAATACGCGGATTAATCAGACAATCGATGATCGTTTCGAACGGGGCCTCGCGGTGAACGGCTCCGATTTGAACAATACGATCGGCGCGCACATTAAGCCCCGTCGTCTCGAGGTCGAGCGCGATCGCGGGACAACGGGCTAGGCTAAGTGTTGCGGTGAGCATTGGTTATCTCATCTTTTTTTGTTTTAGCTTAGGACGATGAGCTGGACTTGCCAATATAGACAAAGCGCGTCGCGACGCTTAAGCTAGCGGCCAAAGGGAGATTTCTTATGTCACATGATGAGAATGCAGATCGCGCCGTTTTTACGAGCATGGTTGAGGGAACACAAGAAGACTGGTCGATTATTCAAAAATCAGCCATGACCTTTAACAAAGGGCTTGCTGGGCGGGTGATCGAGCATCTTAAAATTCTCGACGGCGATTTTGGCGGTTTTCCTGTCGATCGCCTCGAGCATTCGGTGCAAACCGCAACACGGGCGTGGCGTGACGGTCGCGATGAGGAATATACAGTCTGTGCTTTGTTGCATGATATTGGTGATACGTTGGGTAGCATGAACCATCCCGATGTGGCGGCCGCGATTTTAAAACCTTTTGTCAGCGAGGCTAATTTATGGATGGTTGCCAATCATGGCGTTTTCCAAGGTTATTATTTCTTTCATTATTTAGGATTGGACCGCAATTTACGCGACAATTTTAAAGGCCATGAATATTACGACCATTGTGCCGAGTTCTGTCACAAATATGATCAGGCCGCGTTTGACCCCGATTATAAGAGCGAGCCGCTGGAATTCTTTATTCCGATGGTTGAAAAGCTTTTCGCTTCGCCGAAGAACTCGATTTATTTGGCTGCGATGAAAGCTGCTGAATAGGTTTTACTTCTCTCGCAATTGGAAGAGTTTGTGACGCCCATGGGCGCCTCGTATTAACTCGACTTGTGATTTCGCGACACCGAAGGCCTCGGCCAATGCTGCGATAACCGCGGCATTGGCCTTACCATTTTCGGGCGCTACCGTAACGCTGATACTGACATGAAACTGGCCGTCATTTTGTTCGACCCGAAGTGCAGCATGGCGTGCTTTCGGCGTGACTTTAACGCTAAATGGCGCTCCCCAAGCCGGCTTTTCATGACTGGAAAACAGGTCTTTCATGTTTGCGCTGGGTGTCGCGGGGCTAAACGGCATTGAACGGTAATCAAGAATTTTCTCGCTGTTTGAACAGTTGATCTTTGTCGATCCTGTCTCTAGTTTAGCGCTAAATTTTCAACGGAGATAGAAAATGCGCGAAATACACCATTTTGTTGATGGAAAAAGTGTAAAAGGCACCTCTGGGCGTTTTGCCGATATTTTTAACCCCAGCACGGGTGCGGTACAGGCGAAAGTGTCGCTGGCGACGGCGAGTGAGCTTGATGCAGCGGTCGCGAAAGCCGTGAAGGCGCAACCGGCTTGGGCCGCGACCAATCCGCAGCGCCGCGCGCGTGTGATGTTCAATTTCAAAGCCTTGCTAGAAGCCAATATGGATGAGCTTGCCGAAATGTTGTCGAGCGAGCACGGCAAGGTAATCGCCGACTCTAAAGGCGATGTCCAGCGGGGTTTGGAAGTTATCGAGTTTGCCTGTGGTATTCCGCATTTGTTGAAGGGTGAATATACTGAAGGCGCAGGGCCAGGGATTGATATTTACGCTATGCGCCAGCCGCTGGGTGTAGCGGCCGGTATTACGCCGTTTAATTTTCCCGCAATGATCCCGATGTGGATGTTTGGCGTCGCAATTGCCTGCGGCAATACGTTTATTCTGAAACCGTCCGAGAAAGACCCTAGTGTCCCCATGCGTTTGGCCGAGCTGTTCCTCGAAGCTGGCGCCCCAGAGGGGGTTTTGAACGTCGTCAATGGCGATAAAGAAGTGGTTGATGCAATCTTGACCAATCCCGACATTAAGGCCGTAAGCTTTGTCGGCTCGTCCGATATTGCGCATTATGTCTATCAGACCGGTACTGCCAATGGCAAACGGGTGCAGGCGATGGGTGGTGCTAAAAACCACGGCATTATCATGCCTGACGCCGATATGGACCAAGTCATTGCCGATTTTTCTGGCGCGGCTTATGGCTCAGCTGGCGAGCGTTGTATGGCGCTACCCGTGGCTGTTCCAGTCGGTAAAGATACGGCTGACGAATTTGTCGAGCGCATGACATCAGAAATCGGCAAACTCAAAGTTGGCGTTTCGACCGATGCCGAAGCACATTTTGGCCCGGTCGTCACCGCGGCGCACCGCCAGCGCATCGAGGACTATATTGAGATGGGTGTTAAGGAAGGTGCTAATTTGTTGGTCGATGGACGTGGTCTATCGCTGCAGGGCCATGAAGAGGGCTTTTTCATCGGCCCATCTTTATTCGACAATGTCACCCCGACAATGAAGTCGTACCAAGAGGAAATTTTTGGTCCCGTTTTGCAAGTTGTGCGCGCGGAATCGTTGGAAGAGGCAGCCCGCCTGCCAAGCCAACACCAATATGGCAATGGTGTCGCTATTTTCACCCGTAATGGCCTAGCGGCGCGGGAATTTGCGCAAAAAGTTAATGTCGGCATGGTCGGCATTAATTTGCCGATCCCCGGACCAGTGGCCTATCACACGTTTGGTGGCTGGAAAAGGTCTGCTTTCGGCGATGTGAACCAGCATGGTCCAGAGGGCGTCCGCTTCTACACGAAAATCAAAACTGTGACCCAGCGCTGGCCTTCGGGCGATGTCGACGATCAGTCCTTCATCATCCCAACTATGCAATAGGTTCGTGTCCGACTAGGACAATATGACACTTGACCCACGAGGCTCCAGCAGGCTTGATGGTGTAAATCACAAGCAGCGGGGCTTTCATGGGGCAGGTTAAAACATCATCGCGGGCAGCAAAAACGGCGACGGCAGTGAAACATCCGGCGCGACGGCGGACGGCACGACGTAAAGCGTCACCTCAGACGGACGAGCAACGCGATTTTGATGTTTTGGTGATCGGCGCCGGTATTTCCGGCGTCAGTGCTGCTTATGACTTACAGAAAATGTGTCCCAATAAGAGCTTTAGCATATTAGAAGGTCGTCCACGTTTGGGCGGGACTTGGGATTTGTTCCGCTACCCTGGTATTCGCTCCGATAGCGATATGTATACGCTTGGCTATAGTTTTCGTCCTTGGACCAATCCGAAGGCCATAGCCGATGGACCGTCGATCCTGAAATATGTTGAGGAGACCGCCCGCGAATATGGCATTTACGATAAAATTCGCTTTAACCGCTATGTAACGGAAGCCAATTGGTCGTCAGCACAAAGCCGATGGACGCTAAAAGTAACCGACCAAACCAGCGGCGAGGAGCACGTTTATACGGCGAATTTTATCGCCATGTGCACGGGCTATTATGATTACGCTCAAGGCTACCAGCCAGATTTCCCGAAACAGGCGAGTTTCAAGGGTAAGATCGTGCACCCGCAATTTTGGCCGGAGACGCTCAACTATGACAACAAGAATGTTGTTATTGTTGGCAGTGGTGCAACGGCTGTTACTTTGGTGCCTGAAATGGCAAAACGCGCCAAGCATGTCACCATGCTGCAGCGCTCACCGACTTATATTGTGGCAATGCCGGCGATTAGCCGTCTGGCGCAGACCTTACACCGCTATTTGCCCGATATGGCGGCTTATCGGTTAGTGCGGACATGGAAAATTCTGATGCAGCGACTTAGCTTCTGGTATTGTCGTCGCTATCCCGACCGAGCCAAGACGATGTTGGTGAAAGCGGTAAAAGACGTTTTGGGCGATGGTTATGACGTCGAAAAGCATTTCACTCCGCATTACAACCCATGGGATCAGCGCGTATGCTTGGCGCCCGATGGTGATTTTTTCGTGGCAATGAAAAAAGGCAAGGCCGACGTTGTTACCGATCATATTGACCGCTTTGATGCTAAAGGCATTACGCTGGCTTCGGGAGAGCATCTTGATGCCGATATTATCGTTTCGGCCACCGGGTTGAAGTTGCAAATGCTTGGCGGTCTAAAAATGCGTGTCGATGGGAAAGCCATCCATCCGCATGACACCTATAATTATAAGGGTATGATGTTTAGCGGCATCCCGAATATGTCGCAATCTTTCGGCTATACGAATGCCTCATGGACATTGAAGTGCGATTTGACCAGTGCTTATCTTTGCCGCCTGCTGAATCATATGGATAAGAACGGTTACACGATCGCCCAGCCTGTGGTTGATAAGACGCGGATCGAAGACGAGCCGCTATTGGATTTTAGCTCTGGCTATGTCCAGCGCGCCTTGAAAGATTTGCCGCGTCAGGGCCACGAGCGGCCGTGGAAATTGTATCAAAACTATGTTCTTGATTTGCTGACATTGGGCTACGGTCCGGTCGATGATCCTGCGATGCAATTCTCCTCAGCGCGAAATTGACGCGCGCGACGTGAACGGATATCGTTAAACAAATTTTTGGGGGGAGTATCATGT
>JAYODZ010000071.1:0-4259 GCA_038106515.1 Rhodobiaceae bacterium | reverse complement strand
CAAGACATCAACCATGCGCGCGCTGCAGAGCGGCGGACACAATATGCTAAAAAATGGATTAGGCGTGCTGGTGGCGCTGAGCTTGGTGCCAAGCGCTCTCGCGGCTGGGCCAGAAACCCGGCAGGCCTTGTTTGGTGAGACGCATGTTCACTCTGCCTTATCTATGGATGCCTATGTATTCGGGAATCGCAATGATCCAGATGCCGCTTATCGTTACGCCAAGGGGGAGGCTATTCCGCATCCTTCCGGCTTTGAGATGAAGCTCGATAAGCCGCTTGATTTTCAGGCTGTGACAGACCACGCAGTGTATTTGGGCATCATCCCTGCCATGTTTGATCCGAACTCGGCCGTTGCCGACCATCGTTTGGCTGTTGCCCTTCGTGAAGCAAAAACCCCCTTGCAACGGCGTGACGCGTTCCAACAATTATTCCCTTATGTTGGCGGCGTTGTCGAAGATGACCTTTTGAATATGGACATTGTTCGCTCGGCTTGGCAGCAAGTCATTGAAGCGGCTGAAAAGCACAATGAACCAGGTAAGTTTACGACTTTTATCGGTTATGAATACACCTCTTCGCAGGACCAGTTCGAGAATTTGCACCGCAACGTCATTTTTAGAGGCTCGAAAGTGCCAAACGAACCGTTTAGCCGCCTCGTTTCCAAAAATCCTGAGAAATTGTGGGCCTGGATGGATGATCTGCGTAGTCAAGGTATGGACAGTCTAGCCATTCCTCATAATTCCAACGGCTCCGACGGCTATATGTTCCGCACATCAACCTATGATGGCGATCCATTGACCAAGGCCTATTCCGAAACGCGGATGCGCAATGAACCACTGGTTGAGATGACGCAAGTTAAAGGGACGTCGGAAACCCACCCGCTATTGTCGCCGAATGATGAATTTTCTGACTTTGAGATCATGCCTTACCAGATCGCAACTTGGCGCAATAGCCGCCCCGAGGGTTCCTATGTGCGGCAGGCCTATCTCAATGGCTTGAAACTGCAAGAGCAAGGCCTGGGCAACCCGTTTAAATTCGGCATGATCGGCGCTTCTGATACGCATGTCGGTGCGGGCGCTTTCACCGAAAGCAATTATTGGTCAAAAATTGGTATTGTTGACTCGACACCTAAGCTCAGAGGTTCGGCACCCTTGAATTGGTGGGAGCGCGTGACGCGTTATGCATTTAGCATTATCTCCTGGTACCGTAATAGAAATATTCCACCTGCGGCCAGTCCTGGTCAGCCAGGGCCGAATCCAGCACCTGGTTATGCGCAAATGCAATGGTCGACATGGGGTGCCTCGGGTCTCGCTGGCGTTTGGGCTGAGGAAAATACGCGCGAGTCTATTTTTGCCGCGATGCGCCGGCGCGAAACCTTCGCAACCTCTGGACCGCGAATGCGGGTACGGTTCTTTGCCGGAGATTTCGCCGATAATATTATTGAGCGCTCCGATCTTGTGAAGCAGGGCTATCAAAAAGGCGTGCCGATGGGCGGCGAAATGCAAGCGCCAAAACAATCACCAGAATTTATTGTTTGGGTAACGCGCGATGCTGCTAGTGCGCCCTTGCAACGGGTGCAAATTGTTAAGGGCTGGCTTGAAAATGGCGAAGCGCGCGAGCAGGTCTTTGATGTTGCTTGCGCCGGCGGCGTTGCAGTTGATGCGACGACAAATCGTTGTCCCGATAATAATGCCAGCGTCAATCTCGAAGATTGTAGCTATAGCGCCGATACGGGGGCGGAGGAATTGAAAACCATGTGGCGTGACCCGACCTATAAAGCCGATCAGCCGGCTTTCTATTACGTGCGGGGGCTCGAAAACCCAACCTGTCGCTGGTCGACTTGGGATGCTGTTCGTAGTCAAGCCGCGCCCAATCCGTCGTTGAAAGCGACCATTCAAGAGCGTGTATGGTCATCTCCGATTTGGCTGGAGGCGCGTCGCTAGACTATGCCTCTGGGCGGTTTATTTCGAGATCGGCTTACGTGGTACGTCTTAGCGGGAGTAGCGCTGTTTGCCATTGATTATGGTGTGCAGCAGCGTGACACGCACGAGATCAAGATTACCTTGCCGCTGGTCGAGAAGTTGGCGGTGCAATGGGAAGCTCAGACCAAGCGCCCGCCTAGCGCCCGCGACCTCGATATGCTGATTGAAGGCTATATCCGCGAAGAAATTTTAATGCGCGAAGCCGTCGCGCTTGGTTTGGACGAAGACGATGTGATTATTCGTCGGCGTCTGGCGCAGAAGATTGAATTTACGCTTGGCGAGGGGTATGCCGCCGAGCAACCTAGCGAGGCGATATTGCGGCAGTTCTATGCTGATAATATTGCCTCTTACCGCCGCCCTGAGCGACTTAGCTTTAGACATATATTTTTAGGTGAAGAAGCTGAAGCGGCGGCCGCACTGCAATCGGTTTTGGCGGAAGATCCCGCGTCCTGGAAAAAACTTGGTCAGCCTTTTATGCTGCAACGCGATTATGTTGATCGCTCGCTTAATGACCTCGCCGAATTATTTGGGGGCGCTTTTGCGCAGGCGCTGTTCGGGCAGGATGGGAAAGCGTGGCAGGGACCACTTCAATCGGCCTATGGCTGGCATTTGGTGCAAATCAGCGACCGCTTTGTTGCTGAGCAACCCGATTTCGACGAGGTTGCCGAACGCGTCGCCCGCGATTGGGTGGCGCAAGCTGAACGCCGTGCCAAGGAAAAAGCTTGGGCGGATTTGCGGGCGAAATACACCATAACCATGCAACCTTTGGACGAGTAATGCTGCGAACCCTGCTCGTAAGCATAATGCTTGTTCTGTCGGGATCAGCCATGGCGCACGAGGTGCGTCCTGGTTATGTGGAACTGATCGAGGTCGAACCTGAGCTCTATTCCGTGAGTTGGAAGCAACCGGTACGCGAGGGTGGCGACAGCGTAACGGGACTGGGACTACGCCTCGTTCTGCCACCCAATTGTACGCATAGGGGCGAGAGTAAAATGGTACGCCGAACAGGTGCGCTGATCGAGCAATTTAACCTGCAATGCGAGGCTGGGCTGGAAGGTCGGACACTGGGAATGGAAGGCTTGCAGCGAACCATCACCGATGTATTTGTCAGGCTAACGGCGTTCTCAGGCGAGATCAGTACTTACCGTTTAACGGCCGAACAACCCGCTATTGTCCTGCGGGGTGGCGGAGCTGAGTTGAAAAGTTATTTTTCTCTGGGGGTTGAGCATTTGCTCACCGGCTATGACCATATTCTTTTCGTTATTGGTATCAGCCTGCTGGCCGCTCGCCTGAGCAGTATTTTTTGGATGGTCACTGCTTTCACTTTGGCGCACAGCATCACTTTGGCCTTGTCCGTGCTTGGCATATTGCGCCTGCCATCAGCGCCCGTTGAAGCGGTGATCGCCTTATCGATCCTATTCGTCGCGGTCGAAATCATGTTGCTAGAGCAACAGCGGTCTTACATTGCACGCACCTCGCCGCAACTCATTGCCTTTGCCTTTGGTCTGGTGCACGGCTTTGGTTTTGCTGGGGTTCTGATTGACATTGGTATGCCGCGTGGCGAGACGGCATGGGCCTTGGCGCTGTTTAATATTGGCCTCGAAGCTGGACAATTGATGATCGTTGCAGCCGTTCTTGTCGCGATGGCTCTGGCACAGCGCTTTTTGTCGCCGGCGAAGCGCCAAGCAGGGCTTGCCGCGACATCTTTCGTGATCGGCGCGGTGGCGAGCTATTGGGTGATAACCCGCGCCAGTGCTATTGTTTTGCCTTTGTTGTGAGCGTGAGCGAAGCGCTTAGGCATATTTCGCGGGGCGTTTTTCGAGCTCTGCCATAACCGCTTCGATTTGGTTGGTGGCACCGATAATGTCGTCCTGCAAAACCGATTCTTGCATCAGCATTTCAGGTGCGAAGCGATCGGCCTGCGAGTTGAAAAGTTCCTTAATGCCGACAATGGCATCGGGGTTTTTCGCTGCGATCAGCTCGGCCGTCTCTTGCGCGGCTGCCAAAGGATCATCACAGACGCGGGTGACGAAGCCGGTCTCATAGGCCTCAGGAGCTTCGAATATGCGGCCTGTCAAAGCCAATTCCTTGAGTTTGTCTTCCCGTGCGAGGCGAGCCATGACATGCGTTGTGCCCATATCGGGGATTAACCCCCAACGAATTTCCATGATCGAGAAGCGCGTATCTTTGGCGGCATAGCGAATATCAGCGCCGCACATGATTTGAAAGCCGCCGCCCAAGGCGACACCGTGCACTGCAGCAATGACGGGAACTGGGGCTT
>JAYODZ010000070.1:4741-9641 GCA_038106515.1 Rhodobiaceae bacterium | reverse complement strand
TCAAAATACCGAGCGCCAGAATTAATACTGAGAACGCCAAGCCATAAGCCGCTCCCAGGTAGCCATAGGCGGAAATCAACATGATCGGCAAGACGAATAAAATCAGCGAAATCGTAATCAGCTCGATACTCAGCCGCATTCCGAAGGCCTGCTCGGGGTTCGGCATATCGGCCAATATCCGCATTGTCAGCGCATGCATCAGGGCGCAAAAAAAGCCGAATGCGACCCAGGTCACATAGAGCGAAGCACCGCTGACATGTGCCGAGGCGACAAATGAAGCTGCCGCCAATAGGCAGATCACGCTCGCCGATTTGCGCCAGCTAAAGCGATCGGCCCACAGCGGGCCTGAGAGCGTTCCTGCCAAATAGCCCAGCCCTGTACTTGAATAGAGAAAGCCGAGCTCGACCTCCCCCAGCCCCAAACCTTGCGCCGCACTGCTCAGCATCAGCGGCATGGTGTTAAACACAAGACCACCGATTGCCGAAACCAAGGAAACGGCAATAATTTTTACCAACACGTTAGACATCATAACCTCTAATAAACGGCCGCTGGATTGGGCGGATTGGGAGAGCCGAGCGCCTCACGATAAGAAGGCGGTTGCTGGCCATCGCGATCAGTGATGGCGTAGCGATCTCGCGCCACCTCGGCGGTGATCAAAGTATGGCCTGAAATTTCCGCCGCCTTGGGGTCGGTGGCAATGGCATAAACAATATCGGCTATAAATTGCGGTGTTTCCGCTGTGGCGATAAACTCTTTATATTGCTCGGGGTGCACCTCGGCTGCGATCAAAGCGCGCTCGGTGATCAGCGGCCCCATCCACAACGACACGGCCGTTACGTTAAACGGCTTAAGATCAACCGCCATATCATGGGCCATTTTATCAAGCCCAGCTTTTTGCGCACCATAGGCAGGGCCGTGCATATAACAGCTAGCGCCAAAGCTCGAGCCCATCGCAATCACGCCCGACTTCTGCTTGGCCATGATTTGGGCCGCGTGCCAACTCGCGACATAAGCCGAACGCAGGCCGACATCCATAATCCCCTGGGCCGATAATTCTTTTTCCCAAAAGGGCTTTTGCTCGATCAGCTCATGGTGAATAAAAGCGGCATTGTTAACCAAAATATCAAGCCGTCCCTGTTCGTCTTGAATTTGTTGAAACAGAGCCGCGACTTGCGCGTCGTCGCTATGGTCGCACATGACGGCGATACCCGTGCCTCCAGCGGCGGTGATTTCCGCTGCGGTCTCAGCGACCGTCCCCGGCAACGGCGTGCCATCCCAATTTTTCACCTGACCGGTCTGCGTGCTCCGTCCCGTTACATAGACCGTCAAGCCCTTTTTGCCTAAGCCAATCGCGATGCCTTTGCCAGCGCCGCGGCTCGCGCCAGTCACCAGCGCTACTTTTGGTTCTGTCATTGTCTTATCCTCTTGCTAATCATCGATCAAATTTTTGCCTTGCGCGGCTCGTCAGCCCTTGGGTCACAGCGATTTACCCCTGGCCCGCACCTGCCGTCACCTGCTGCAACAGCTCCCGACTGTCTTCGGCTTGTGAGCGCGACGCCCGCAAAAGACAGAAGAAACCCGGAACGCAAGCCAGCAAAACCAATATCAAAGCATACCGGATAGCTTGCGCACCAAATTCGGCGGTAAAATAATCCGTCAGCAAACCGGTCACTTGAACGCCAATCACCATGCCGCCAAACACCATGCTAAAGCCCCAGAGCGATGTGCCAATGGCACGCAGTTGCGCGGGTAAAATATCTTGCAGGGCGGCTTGCGTTGCCACCACCCAGCCACCACCGCTGAGGCCGCCGGCGACCACAAGCGCGGTCGCAACGTTAATATTCGGCGCCAAGCAAATACCGATCATCGACAGCATCGACGCAAACACACCAATGGCCGCCAAGCGCAGCGGCCAGCGCGCATCCCGTTGCGCCAATCGATCGCAAATCATGCCAACGATCACCGCCCCGGATAAGCCGAAGATAACCGCCGTCAGCCCATAACGTGTGTTGGCTTCCAAAATTGACAGGTCAAAGGCGCGGGCGAACAAGGTCGGCGCCCAAACCCCAAAGCCATAACCTGCGAGACCGCTAAAAGCAGAGCCGAAAAACATGAATACAAACGACCGCTTGCTCCACAATAAACGCCACGTTTGGCCAAAGGATAAGGGATTGCGGGCATCTGCAACATTACCAACATCGAGCCGACCACGTGCTGGCTCGCGAACCGAGATAAAAGTTAAAAGTCCAAGCGCAACACCCGGTGCTCCCAAAACGTAGAAAGCCATATGCCAGTCATAGGCGGCAGCGATGGCTGCGCCACCCGATAAGCCCAGTATTTGACCAAAATAGACCCCGAAGTTCAAAACGGCGAGCGCCAAAGCCCGGCGCCGCGGCGGAAAGTAGTCAGCGATAATTGACATGGTCGGAGCAATAAACGCCGCCTCACCAATACCGACCCCAATCCGCGCGAAAGCGAAAAAAGCTGGCGTCGACGCATATCCCGACAGAACCGTAAAAATGCTCCAAATCACGGCCCCTGTTACAATAATGCGCACCCGATTATAGCGATCAGCCAAACGGGCAATCGGCACGGCGAGAAATGTGTAGATCATAGCAAAGGCGGGACCGACCAACAGCCCCATATAGCTATCGGACACCTCGAAGTCCTGTTTGATCAACTCGAGAAGCCCCGAGGCGACCCAGCGGTCGGCGAGGTTGAGCATGTACAGCAACATGAGAATGACAAGCACATACCAAGCGTAAAACCGCGATGGCACCGCCTCAGAATTTTGTTCGCTCATGCTACCCCCTTTAACATCAAAGCTACTTTACGCTACGGACTGTAATCCTCAGACAGCTCAACAACAACTGTTGGCGCCACCGCCGCGAACTCGGCGATAGAGATTAAACTGAGACCCCAGACAGTCGTCAGTATGACCTATATTGCGTAATAATTATATATTAATTCTGCGCAATTAGTACGATTTACAATAATTTATGCAACTTTTCGTATATTTATAGACTTTTTTCCCGATCCTTATATACTGCCGTAAACTTTGTGGGGGCAATAATGGCACGCAAAAAACCAGAATCTTTCAAAGCTTGGAAGCTAGGAAAATTAAAGCTGAAAAATCGGATCATCAAAGCCGCAACCTTTGAGGGGCTCACCAAAGGTGGTGAACCAGGTGAGAAGCTCGGCAATTTCCATGAAAAATTTGCTGCCGGCGGTAGCGGTATCGTTACCGTTGCTTATGGCGCGGTGAACCAAGACGCCCGCACCTTCGACGATCAAATGTGTATGCAAGAAGACGCCGTGGTCGCCCAGTTGAAAAAAATCACCGCCCGCATCAAACGACATGGCGCCGCGGCCTCCATCCAGTTGGCGCATTGCGGAACCCAGACCAAATTCTCCCGGCTATCAAGCAAGCCATTTGCTCTTGGGGCTAAGTGGGGCATCAACCCATATGGTATGTTTAGCGGCATTCCCTTTACACGCCCCTTGCGCGATGCCGAAATTATGAAAATTGTCGATGATTATGGCCGCGCCGCGCAACGCGCCGTCGAAGCCGGCTTCGACATTGTTGAATTACATATGGGCCATGGCTATTTATTCAGCCAGTTTCTCTGCCCCGCTGTCAACAAACGCAAAGATCAGTGGGGTGGGTCGATTGAGAACCGCGCCCGCTTCGGTCGACTGGCCATTCAGAAAGTCCGTGAGAGCATTGGCGCCGATGTGCCAATTATCGTCAAGCTCAATGTCGAGGACGGCTTTAAGGGCGGCCTCGAAACCGATGAGGCCTTGGAAGTAGCGAAAATGATCGAGGCCGACGGCGCGGCCACCATGCTGGTGCTGACGGGGGGCTTTAGCTCGAAAAACCCGATGTTCTTCTTCCGCGGCCCTTCTTTTATCAAACCGCTGATCGAGCAACAAAAAAATATTGTTGGCCGCTTGGTCTACTCTTTAGCGGCGCGCAATTTCCCCGATATGCCGTTTAAAGAAATGTATTTCCTTGAGAAAGCGCGCCGCTTTCGCCAGACCCTCAAAATGCCGATCGGCCTTGTCGGCGGCATTAAATCCCTAGCCAGCTATGAAACTGTTATCGCTGAGGGGTTTGATGCTATCGTTTTAGGGCGCACCCTGATCCACGACCCGAATTTGCCAAACCTGTATGGCAGCGGCGTACAAACCGAAAGCGGTTGCATTACCTGCAATCGTTGCGTCGCCCATATTGACGGCGACGATGGCGTGATTTGCCCGCGGCAACGGGAGTTGGAGCAGGAACAAGCAGCTTAATCCACTGAACGGATAAGATAGCGAAGGAGTAAAATCGATGACGACAACACAGGAATATGGGCTGGGCGAATATACCTTTCCGCGTGGTTGGTTCATGGTCGCCGAAAGTAGCGAAGCCACCAACAAGCCAACGGCCCTGCGCTATTTTGGCCAGGACCTTGTCATGTATCGTGGCGAAAGCGGTCGCGTCGTCGTTATGGAAGCTTATTGCCCGCATATGGGCACGCATCTGGCCAAGAACGAAACTTCATATGTCGTACTCGACGGCAAGCAGATTGACGGCGACGGCATTCGCTGTCCCTACCACGGGTGGCGCTTTAACGCCGATGGCAAATGCGACGAAATCCCGTACTCACCGGCACCGATCCCAGAAAAAGCCTGTATCAAGAGCTGGCCCGTTGCCGAATGGGGCGGTTGCGTCTTTGTTTGGAATGATGAGGAACATGGCGCCCCCGATTATGATCTGCCGGCGCTGCCCGAATGGGACGACGCCGCTTGGGTACATTGGCAAGTTGACCATCTCGGGGTGTTGAATTGTCACCCGCAGGAAATCATCGATAACATCACCGATAAAGCGCATCTGGCGCCGATTCACGGATCGCAA
>JAYODZ010000070.1:0-4731 GCA_038106515.1 Rhodobiaceae bacterium | reverse complement strand
GATATGGAATATTTTGAAAGCGAATTTCAAGATCATGTCGTGCGTCAAAGATTGGCTGCAGGGCACCGCACCTTGGCCGATGATATTTTATATAATGACACCTGGTATACTGGCCCCGGCATTTTGATGTCGCGTATGGACGGGACATTCCCCTCTATCATGCTGATCACCCACACACCCGTTGAAGACGGAACGGTTCGAGCGTGGCATGCCCTATTGGTGAAAACCGATGATGTTGAAATGGCGCGCGCCTATCAAGACGGCAGCCGCCTCGCCTTTTTGCAAGACTTTGACATTTGGGCCCATAAGCGCCCCTGCCTACAAATCATGCAAGTGGTTGGCGATGGGCCTTTTGGCAAAGCCCGCATCTGGTATCAGCAATTCTACAACCCTCGGGCCAAGGCGAAAGAATTTCAAGCCAAGGTCAATGGCAAGATGATCACCAAAGGCACCAAGCGTGACCCGTGGGAAGGCGATCAAAGCGCCGCGGAATAAAACACGAAGAGCTGGTGCACGAGCTGCCGAAGACGGCCGTCGCGGCAGAGAAATGGGTGGAACAACACAATGGCGTTAACCTCGGCAGATATCAAATCCGCAGCCGATGCTTTGTATCAAGCACATGCATCGCATCAAGCAATTGGCCCATTACGCGACCGCTACGATATGACGATCGACGAGGCCTATCAAATTCAGAACAGCAACACAGAACGTTGGCTAAAAGAAGGGCGTTTGCTATCAGGGCGCAAAATCGGCGTGACATCTAAGGCGGTACAAACCCAGCTCGGCGTCGACCAACCCGATTACGGCATGCTGTTTACCGATATGGCCTTTGCCGATGGCGAAACAATTTCCATGAGCCATCTTTTGCAACCGCGCATCGAGGGCGAGATCGCTTTTTATTTGGCCAAGGATCTTGATCGAGAGGGCCTCACCCTCGCCGAAGTTCTGTCGGCGATTGAATATGCTGTCGCGGCGATAGAGATTGTTGACTCGCGCATTGCCGACTGGAAAATCGGCATCACCGACACAATTGCCGATAATGCCTCTTCGGGCCTCTATGTCCTCGGGTCGCGGCCCGTGAAGCTCGACGCCTTTGATCACCTCGGCTGTAAAATGGTGATCGACCACAACGGCGAGAGTGTCTCGAGCGGCGTCGGCGCGGCGTGTCTCGGTAACCCGCTCACCTCCTGCTTGTGGCTAGCGCGCAAAATGTTTGCCGTCGGGCGCCCCTTAAAAGCAGGCGATCTCATTTTATCGGGCGCCTTGGGGCCGATTGTTCCCGTCGAGGCCAATGAAACTTACGAATTACGGATTGAAGGCCTCGGCTCGGTTCGCGCCGAATTCACCGCCGATTAAGCAACTGCGAGGGCAATATGGCGAAAACAAAATGTGCGCTGATTGGGTCGGGCAATATTGGCACCGACTTGCTAATTAAAATTCAAGAGACCTCAGAGCTACTCGAGGCCGCGATCGTGGTCGGCATCGATCCCGCCTCCGATGGTCTGCAAAAAGCCCGCGAGCGCGGCGTCGCGGTAACCCATGAGGGGATTGATGGCGCCGTTAAAATGCCCGAATGGCAAGACGTGAAAATTTGCTTTGACGCCACATCGGCGGGCGCGCATCAGCATCACAATGCAGTCTGCGAAGAGTTTGGCAAGATCATGATCGATTTGACGCCAGCCGCCATTGGCCCGTTCTGCATTCCACCGGTCAATGCCGATGCCTATCTCGACCGCCAAAATGTCAATATGGTTACCTGCGGCGGGCAAGCCACCATCCCGATGGTTTACGCTGTGCGGCGGGTCAGCAGCTCAGTGCCCTATGCCGAGATTGTCGCCTCGGTATCGTCGCGCTCGGCCGGCCCCGGCACGCGTGCCAATATTGATGAGTTCACCGAAACCACCGCCAAGGGTGTGGAGGTTGTTGGCGGCGCGGAGAAAGGCAAGGCCATTATCATCCTCAACCCGGCCGAGCCGCCCATGATCATGCGCGATACGGTTTACGCTTTTTCAGTAGGAGGCGAGGAAGAGCAAATTCGCGCCAGTGTCGAAGCGATGGTCGCCGACGTACAAAAATATGTGCCGGGGTATCGCCTCAAACAAGACGTTCAATTCGAGCGTTTTACCGGCAACAACAAATTGCATATCCCGGGTCACGGCACCTATGAGGGCATTAAGACGACAATCTTTTTGGAGGTCGAAGGAGCTGGGCATTACTTACCCAATTATGCTGGTAATCTCGACATTATGACATCGGCAGGACTCGCGACGGCAGAACGCATCGTGCAAGCCCGCTTTGGGGGTGCAGCATGAGCGGCGTCTTGAAGGATCCCACGCAAGAAAAAATCTACGTCCAAGACGTGACCTTGCGCGATGGCATGCATGCCATCCGCCATCAATATTCTATCGAGCATGTCCGCACCATTGCCAAAGCACTCGACGAGGCGGGCGTTGACGCCATTGAAATCGCCCATGGCGACGGCCTTAATGGTGGCGCCTTTAATTATGGCTTCGGCGCTCACACCGATTGGGAATGGATCGAGGCGGTCTGCGATGTCGTCGAAAAAGCCCGCGTCGCGACGCTCATCCTGCCGGGCATTGCGACGATTAAAGAATTAAAACAAGCCTATGATCTTGGCGTTCGCTCAGTGCGCGTCGCCACCCATTGCACCGAGGCCGATGTGTCACGCCAGCATATCGCCATGGCCCGCGATCTCGGCATGGATACGGTCGGCTTTTTAATGATGAGCCACATGACCGATCCCGAGACACTCGCCCAGCAAGCGCAATTAATGGAGAGCTACGGCGCGCAATGCATTTACGTCACGGATTCGGGCGGCGCACTCGATATGGACGGCTATGCCGCGCGCCTACAAGCCTATGACCGCGTCTTAAAACCGGAAACCGAACGCGGCGTGCACGCCCACCACAATCTCGCGCTCGGCGTCGCCAATTCGATCGTTGCGGTGCAAAATGGTGCGCGGCGGGTTGATGCCTCGCTCGCCGCCATGGGCGCGGGCGCTGGTAATGCGCCGCTGGAAGTGTTTATCGCCGCCATTGACCGTAAAGGCTGGCGGCATGATTGCGATGTCTTCAAGCTCATGGATGCGGCCGAAGATCTTGTACGCCCCTTGCAGGACCGCCCCGTACGAGTAGATCGCGAGACCTTGAGCCTCGGCTATGCCGGCGTTTATTCGTCGTTCTTGCGCCATGCTGAAAAAGCGGCTGAGATGTATGGCGTCGACACCCGCGCCATCCTCGTCGAAGTCGGCAAACGCAAAATGGTCGGCGGACAAGAAGACATGATCACCGATATCGCGCTCGATCTGGTGAAGCAAAAAGGCGGGACGGCTTCCTAACTTGCTCGGCGCATCGCCGGCAGTTGAGCGGCACAAACGTCGAGAGAGTGCGGCGCGGTGTTCGGCGCAAAACAACAAGGAGTGCCCCTAGCGGAAACAAAAAAAGAGAATTTTGAAAGTTAGAGGTGAAAAATCAACCAAACCGTACTATCGTGCTCTGAATAGAAAAATAATGAGGCAGATAATGTCCAGATGGCTCGATACTTACCAGAAACCCCCTTTCAACAGAGTATGGGGAGAAATAAAAGAAAAGATTGCTAGTATTCCTAAAGATCACGTTATAGACCAGAACATTGCTCTTGAGTGGATTAGGTTCCAAAAGGTTGTTGTGTTCATTGACCAAATGTTAAGTGGCCTTGATCCCGATTTCGTCCCCCTAAAAATGCTTGATACTCTAGGACGTTACTTCAACGAGATCTCGACCAACCTAAATTATTTTGAAAATCAAGGCCAATTGAACAACATTAAGGAGGCTAATAATTCGTTAGACGATGCTCTGTCTATCATGAGACAAATTGTACCTATCCCAAGGGGAAAAGAATTAAAAAGTTTAACAGCGGCAGCAAATAAATATGCAAGTGCTCTTAATGAATATTTAACTGAGTTTCATAACAACGCAAATAACGTTCTTGAAGAAATAAAATCGTCATCGCAAACAGTGAGAAATGATCTAGATCAGCTCACAAAATCCACGGATCAAATGCAAGAGACGTTAACTAAGACCCAAGATGATATTGACTCAAAAATAAATGATATGTCCGAAGAATTTAATAAAAAAGCGGATGAAACTTTAGGTGAGCTTAATAAACATCAAGAAACAGCTGAAAAAGTTCTTGGTGTTATCTTGGACACAACTCACGCTGGATCATATAATGCTCAATCCAATAAGGAGAGTAAGACTGCCGATCTATTGAGAGGCGGAAGTGTATTTCTCATGCTGATCGGAGTTCTAACGCTGACATACGCTTTTTATTTGAGTTTCAGTAGAGAAATTGTTTCTACCTCCCCTTGGACAGATACCTTGCTTCGAACATCTTTAGTTTTGGCATGTTTTGGGACGGCAATCTATTTAGCAAAAGAATCCGCTAAGCACAGAGGGCTCGCTAATATAAATAAACGCAGAGAACTAACGATGGTGTCTATCGGTCCATATTTGAATTTGCTCGAGAATGCAGAAGATAAAGAGGAAATTAAAAAAGAAGTTGCCAGACGTTTATTTATAGACGAAAGCTAGTTTTTACTTAACCCACACAAACACCCCCATTGCCAGGGATTGTGTTGGTTGCGGGGGTAGGATTTATTCAAGACCCTACCATTGATATCTGGGTATAGGCAGGATCACAGCGACTAGTCTTCATAGGACAAATCATCCC
>JAYODZ010000069.1:7402-9762 GCA_038106515.1 Rhodobiaceae bacterium | reverse complement strand
GGATAGGCGATTTCGCCATTCTCAACCCAGAAGCCAGCAGCACCCCGGCTGTAATCGCCCGTCACGCCATTAACGCCCATGCCGATCAATTCGGTGACCAATAGCCCCGATTTAATATCCCGCATCATATCCGCGACGGATTGCGACCCAGCTTCCATATGTACATTTGTGGCACTGGGTGATGGCGGGGAGCCGATGCCGCGTCCGGCCCGCGCGTTGGAGGCGAGGGAGAGTTGTTTTGCAGTCCCCGTGTCAAGCAGCCAAGACTTGAGTACCCCGTCTTCGACCAGAGTGATGGCGTCGCTGGCTAAGCCCTCACCATCAAAAGCGGCTGAGCGCAGGCCCCGTTGGCGGAGAGGGTCGTCAACCAGCGTGACCTTGGCGGGCATGATTTGTTGGCCCATGTCATTGCGCAAAAACGAGGTGCCGCGCGCAACAGCTGTGCCTGAGATGGCGCCCAGCAAATGTCCGATCAACGAGGCTGAGACGCGCTCGTCGAAAATTACGGGCGCTTTGCCGGATTTGACTTTACATGGCTTCAGCCGCTCGAGGGTGCGGGTTGCGGCACGATTGCCAATATCGGCGGCGTTGTCCAAATCCTGAAAATGACGGGTTGAATGGCTGGCATAATCACGTTCCATGGCATCACCCGTGCCACCCAATACGGCACAACTCAGCGAAAAGGAGGAGGTTTCATAGGTGCCCGCAAAGCCTGCGCTAGTGGCGAGCACGGTACGGCCACGTCCCCACGCCGCGCCGGCGCCTTCCGAATTCGTGATGCCGTCATGCGCCCGCGCTATCGCTTCGGTCTCCAGTGCCAGGTTTTCAAGGGCTTCGGCCGAGGGTTCATACTGATCTAGAAGATCAAGATCGGGGATGTTTTGCGCCAGTACATCGGCAGCGGCAAGCCCGCAAAATGGATCGGCCGGTGCTGTGCGCGCCATCGCAACGGCGCGCTCGGCCAGCAGTTCGATCATCGATGGGTCAGCGCCCGAGGCGGAGACAAAGGCTTGCTGTTGTCCGATCAGCGCGCGCAAGCCAATGTCGCGGCTCTCGGCGCGCTCGAAATCTTCGATCTCGCCCAATCGGCATGACAGGCTGAGCGATTGCGAGCCGCTGATAATAACGTCGGCGCCGTCCGCGCCCTTGGCTTTGAGGGTGGCAAGGGCTTGCGCCGCGAGATCAAGGTCTTGCTGAAGTGACATGTTTAACTTTCATGTTTGGCTGTTGATTAGGTCTGGCTAAACCCTTCGCCCATTGTGCCCCGCAGGCGCGGGCTTTTGGTTTTTTTGCCGCCTGAAGATGAGGACGTGTCATCGCGGTTGGCGGCGCGGCGAATAATATCGAGATAGCCCGTCGCTGTCTCCATCCGTCCAACCAGTCCGCGCGCGGCAAGCGCTTCATGTAGGGCGGGTAGTCGATAGCACGGCACATAAAACAGCAAATGGTGCTCGACATGATAATTCACCCAATAGGGTGCGAGAAAAATGCGCTCGAGCCAATTCGCGTGCGTCGTGCGCGCATTGCGAAACGGGTCATTATTGTCGGGAACAATTGCGTGTTCGGCAATATTTCGAATGCGCGTGATCGCCATTTGGTAGGTGAAGAAGGGTAGCAACCAGAGCAAAAAATAAAAACTCCAATGAAAGAGTGCTGCGCACAGCGCGAAAATGACGATCTGCGCCGCCATTGACGCGCCCAAGCGGTGTCGGAATAGCGCTAGGCGTTTGCCGATCGGCCAGTCCGATGGGCCGATCGCAGTTTTGAATTGATCGAGGCGTTGTTGCAGAGCGGTTTGGCCCGTTAGATCGCGGATCATTTTGCGTCGGAAGCTGGCGCGGGTGATCGGAAACGGCTTTGATAAAACCAGATCGGGATCATCCTCTTGTTGCGTGCGGGCATGATGCTGCAGGTGATATCGTCGATAGGCGCCAGTATGCGCAATAATTGGATAGGCGCAAAGCCAATTGCTGAGGCGATCATTGAGCCAGCTGGTGTTCATCAGGGCATTATGCGCTGCATCATGCATTAAGATCGCTAGCCCCAATTGCCGTGCCCCGATGATCATGAGTGCAAGCAGTACCGTGAACGGATTGGGAAAAGCATAAACCAGCGCCATGGCGGCAAAAATTACCGCCCACGCATGGCCAATGAGATACAAGCCCATGATGTCGGATCGCCGCCGCAGTTTGTCCAGCGTGGCGCGATCGACAAGATCAAGCGCTTTGACCCGTAGGCCCGACAGGGGGTCCACAGGCGCCCGCTTTTTTGTCGTGTTTTGAACCATGGTGAAACTTTATCTCACAATTCGTCTAAAATCTCATAAATCCGCGCGATGCGGCAATTTAGTTGTTTTAGCC
>JAYODZ010000069.1:1413-7392 GCA_038106515.1 Rhodobiaceae bacterium | reverse complement strand
GGCGAGGGCCACGATAATGCCGGTATCGCGGTTGCGACGAAACAAGGCGAGGCAGATATCGGGATTATGAATATCGAGCAAGATAATCTGTCGACCAAGATGACCTGCAACGATCACCAAGCCAATCCAGAACAAAATTCCCATCTGATGGCTGAGGCCAGCGAGGGCGAGGCTAATCAACATGCTTGCGTAAAAAAAGGCGACTGCCGGACGTGTGCGTTCCCCCAGCCAGCGCGCCGAAGATTTAACACCGACGAGCGCGTCGTCCTCACGATCTTGATGGGCATAAATCGTGTCATAGCCCAGCGTCCAGAAAATGCCGGCAAGGTACAACCACACCGCGGCCGGCGGAATTTCGTTTAATAACGTTGCCGCGCCCATCAGGACGCCCCAATTAAATGTTAGGCCGAGCCATAATTGTGGCCACCAGGTAATCCGTTTCATAAAAGGGTAGCTGGCAACCAGCGCCAAGCTGGCAATCCCCAACTCAATGGTGAGCGTGTTGAACTGCAATAAAATCAGCAGGCCGATCAAACCTTGCGCCAGCAAAAAAAACACAGCTTGGGGGACAGAGACAAGTCCGGCAGCGAGCGGGCGCCCCGCCGTGCGCGCAACTTGCCGATCAATATTGCGATCGACAATATCGTTATAGGTACAGCCCGCGCCGCGCATCACCAAAGCGCCCAAGCCATAGAGAAGGACGGTCGTAAGCGGTGGCGCCAGCCGTGCATCTGGGGCGCTGAGCATCAACCCCCACAGGCAGGGTAGAAACAAGAGCCAGCTGCCAATCGGGCGATCGAGGCGCGCTAAGCGCGCATAGGGTTGCAGCGCCAGAGGTAAAAATCGATCGACCCAATTATCGGCAATGGCGTCTGCCGGTTTGGCGTCTTGCTGGCTTGTCATGGCTCTTCCTTTCCCGTTACAACCGCTATAGCATTTTTTCTGGCAAAGGGGACAACAATGCGAACAGAGCGAACGCCAGCCCGTCGCGCCCGCCTTTTTGTTACGGCGGCTTTGGAGTGCGATACGGAAGTTTCCCTGTCGTCGGCGCAAGCGCATTATCTCCGAAATGTTTTGCGGGCTGCGCTCGGAGATCGGGTGGAAGTTTTCAATGCACGCGAGGGCGCATTTGTCGCCGCGATCGAAACCATGTCGAAAAAAACTGTGACCCTGCGGCTCGAGAGCCATTTGCGGGCGCCCGATGTCTTGCCGGCTTTGTGGTTGGCGTTTGCGCCGCTGCGGCGCGAGCGGATGGACTTCTTGATCGAGAAAGCCGTCGAGCTTGGTGTGACGCGCCTTTGCCCTGTCGTCACGCGCTTCACCCAGTCGCATCGCCTTAAACCCGAGCATATTGAAGCGCGTATGATCGAGGCTTGCGAACAAAGCGAGCGCGTTGGCGTCGTTGAGATCGCGCCGCTGACGCCGTTGGATCGGTTCTTATCGAACTTACCTGCGGCAGCGCAATTGGTGTTTTGCGATGAAGCAGAAGCGGCAACAGGTGGCGTGTCCCCGATCGCGCGCCGAACGGCGGGCCCACAAATCGTTTTGATCGGCCCAGAGGGTGGCTTCCATGAAGACGAGCGAAGTTTGATTGCGTCGCACGCGCAGGTCGTAGGCTTGTCTTTGGGGCCGCGGATTTTACGGGCCGAGACGGCGGCGATTGCGGCTTTGAGCTTAATGCAGGTTTGGACTGGCGACTGGGGGAGGTAAAACTGTTCGCTTGTGTTTGATCTTAATCAGCCCTATAGGGGTTGAACGTTAACGGAGCGCAACACATGTCGGGCCCTTCTTCTGCCAGCGAGACCGTCCTCGAGTCGAAAAAAGCTCTCATTGATTGGATGGCGGCTGGCGCCAAACCTGCATCGCAATGGCGTATTGGTACCGAGCATGAAAAATTCGGATATGATTTGGCGACCAAAAAACCTCTTCGCTACGAGGGCTCTAATGGCATTGAAGCCATGTTACGCGGCCTGACGCGATTTGGCTGGCAGGAAATTATTGAGCAAGGCAAGCTCGTCGGTTTGACCCGCGATGCTGCAAATGGCGGCGGCTCGGTAACACTCGAGCCGGGCGGGCAGTTGGAATTGTCGGGTGCGCCTCTGGCCACCATTCATGACACATGTCGCGAGGTCAATGCGCATTTGCGCGAGGTGCGGGCCGTTGCCGAAGAACTGGGGCAGGGATATCTCGGTTTAGGGTTTGCGCCAAGCTGGGGCCTTGCAGACGCACCACATATGCCAAAGGGCCGCTACGAGTTGATGCGGGACTATATGCCTACGCGGGGGCAGCGCGGGCTCGATATGATGTATCTCAGTTGCACGGTTCAAGTGAACCTCGATTTCGCGTCCGAGCAAGACATGGTGGACAAGCTGCGGCTGTCGCTCGCGTTACAACCAATCGCAACGGCCTTATTTGCCAATTCGCCGTTGCGGGTTAACCAACTCACGGGCAATTTATCGGAGCGTTCGCTCGTCTGGCTCGACACCGATCCTGACCGTACTGGCATGTTACCTTTCGCCTTTGAGGAAGGGTTTGGCTTTGAACGCTATGTTGATTATGCGCTCGATGTGCCAATGTATTTCGTTATTCGCAATGGACATTATATCAATGTGATGGGCGAGAGCTTCCGCGATTTCCTCGACGGGCGCTTGCCGGCCTTGCCCGGCGAAAAGCCGACGGAGCGCGATTGGGAAAACCATTTGACGACGCTATTTCCCGAGGCGCGGGTGAAGCGCTTTATTGAAATGCGCGGTGCCGATAGCGGTCCGTGGCAGTCACTCTGTGCTTTACCAGCGCTCTGGGTTGGCTTGCTCTACGATCAGACGACCTTGCAACAAGGGTTAGATATGGTCGCTGACTGGACGGCGGCCGAGCGCTGGACCTTGCGGCAGCAGGTTCCGGTCACTGGACTGCAAACAAAATTTCGCGATCGCACCGTGCTCGATATTGCGCGCGATATTGTCGCCCTCGCCGAGCAAGGCTTAGCGGCACGCGCGCGCGGCGACGGGTCGGGTGGCGACGAGCGCGGCTTCCTCGCGCCGTTACAAAAAACCGTTCGCGACGGCAAAACCCCAGCCGATCGCATTGTCGAGGCCTATCGCGGGGCTTGGAACGGCGATCTGGCGCCGCTTTTTGCCGAAAATAGTTTTTAATTAACTGGCGGTGCCGCCGACGGTGAGCCCATCAATCCGCAAGCTTGGCTGCCCGACGCCGACGGGCACACCTTGGCCATCTTTGCCGCAAGTGCCGATCCCTTCATCAAGCGCCATGTCGTTGCCGATCATTGAGATCCGTTGCATGGTCTCGGGGCCAGTGCCAATCAGCGTCGCGCCTTTCAGCGGGCGACCGATTTTACCGTTTTCGATTTCATAAGATTCCGTGCAAGAGAAGACGAATTTTCCTGATGTAATATCGACCTGACCACCACCAAAAGCCGTCGCATAGATGCCTTTCTTAACGCTTGAGATAATCTCCTGCGGGTCATGCTGGCCGCCCAGCATGTAGGTATTGGTCATACGCGGCATTGGCTGACAGGCAAAGCTCTCGCGCCGGCCATTGCCAGTCGGCTGCATGCCCATCAAACGCGCATTGAGCCGGTCTTGCATATAGCCGCGCAAAATTCCGTCCTCGATCAGAACGGTTTTGCTACTCGGGGTGCCTTCGTCATCAATGGTCAGCGAGCCGCGACGATTTTCAATTGTGCCATCATCGATAACGGTTACGCCCTTGGCCGCCACGCGCTCGCCAATGCGATCCGAGAAGGCCGAGGTTTTTTTGCGGTTAAAATCGCCTTCAAGCCCATGCCCGACCGCCTCGTGTAACAAAATGCCAGGCCAACCAGCGCCAAGAACGACATCCATTTCGCCAGCCGGCGCCTCTACCGAGTCGAGATTGACGTCGGCCTGCCGAATTGCATCCCGCACTTGCGACTGCCAATTTTCTGGCGCCATCCATTGCGCATAAGAGGCGCGTCCGCCACGACCGGAATGTCCAGTTTCTTGTCGGTCTCCGACCCCCAGCACAACCGACACGTCTAACCGAACCAAGGGGCGAATGTCGAAGACCGGTCCTTGATCGGCACGAACCACGGAAACAACCTGCCATTCACCCGATAGGCCAATCGAAACTTGGCGCACACGATTATCCACCTTGCGAGCAAATTCATTAATTTTTTCAAGAAGTTGTATCTTCTCCTCAAAACTAAAATCATCTAGCGGATTATCCGCAACATAAAGCTGTCGCGATGGTTGGCTCGGCGCTAGCATCATTGTTCCCGCATGGCCTTTGCGCACGGCATCGAGCGTCGCGCCGGCACGGGAAATAGCATCGGTCGATAGCTCGGTCGCATGGGCGTAGCCGGTTAATTCGCCGACAATGGCGCGCAGGCCGAAGCCTTTGCTAATATCGAAATTGGCGGCCCGCAGACGGTTATCGTCGAAGGAAAAGGATTCGGAGAGCGTGTTTTCGATAAATAATTCGCCGTCATCCATATTCGCAAGCGCCTGCTTTACGATCTGATGCGTTTGCTCGAGATCCAGATTTTGCTGGGCAAAGAGGATGTTTTCGGCGGTCTTATTAGGCATGCGGTTTGTTCTCCTGTTCGGCGGTTTGCCCGTCTTTACCCCATCCCTTATAGGGGTAAAAATTGTGCCCGTCACGTGGCGCTGACACGGCCTCAGAGATCGTTCTCCGATGGTTGCGAAATGCGGTTATCGAGATCAACAGGTTTATCCCGAAAATAGTCAGAAAACACTAATTTTAGGGGGCATTTGGTCGCATAGATCAGAAAAATCAGTGATTTCTCCAATCCCTTCTTGTAATTTAAAACGACATGACTAATCTGCGGCTCACAAGCTTAAGATCAAGCGGGAAAGAGGACTACATCTATGTTTCGATCAGCATTTATTGGGGGGGTGGCCACGTTACTATCGAGCGCGGTTGCATATGCCAACCAGCCAAGAGATTGGCAATTGGGTTTCCAGGAGCCGGCAACAGATAATATGAGCTTCATCGTTCAGTTTAACGATTTCTTGCTGATCTTGATGGCAGCGATCTGTGTCTTTGTTCTGGGGCTGATGCTTTATGTAATGGTGCGGTTTCGCGCCGGCCGTAATCCAACTCCCTCAAAGACCAGTCACAACACCCTTGTTGAGGTGATCTGGACGGTCTTACCAATCCTTATTCTGGTGGTGATTGCAATCCCATCTTTCCGCCTGCTTTACCTACAGCGCGTCATCCCTGAGGCCGAGTTGACGGTCAAAGCCGTCGGCTATCAGTGGTATTGGGGCTATGAATATCCCGATAATGGCGATTTCGCTTACGACTCGCTGATGCTGGACGATGAATCGCGCGGCGATCAACCACGGCTTTTGGCGACGGATACAGCGCTTGTTGTGCCTGTTGGAACGGTTGTACGCGTTGTCGTCACTGGAGCCGATGTGCTCCACGCCTTCGCCGTTCCTGCTTTTGGCATCAAGATCGATGCGGTTCCAGGGCGCTTGAACGAAACTTGGTTTAAAGCGGAAAAAACCGGAACTTTCTATGGGCAATGTTCTGAGCTGTGCGGTATCCGCCATGCTTTCATGCCGATCCGGGTCGAAGTCGTCGAAAAAGACGCCTTCGCAGCTTGGGTCGAGCAAGCCAAGGAAGAATATGCTGCCCTCGATGCGCAGTCTAACCGTGTTGCAGCCTCAGCAGTCAATCTGCTGAGCAATAATTAGGAGAGATGGATATGGCTCACGATACAACGAGTAGCGAACATCACGAAGACCATCCAACAGGATGGAAGCGGTATCTCTATTCAACCAACCATAAAGATATTGGTACCATGTATCTGATCTTTGCGATCATCGCAGGGATTATTGGTGGTGCGATGTCGGTGCTGATGCGTATGGAATTGCAGTCACCTGGCGACGGTATCTTGGGGGGCGATTATCACCTCTATAACGTTCTGGTGACGGGCCACGGTCTGATCATGAT
>JAYODZ010000069.1:0-1390 GCA_038106515.1 Rhodobiaceae bacterium | reverse complement strand
CTTTGGTAACTGGTTCGTGCCACTGATGATTGGTGCGCCGGACATGGCCTTCCCACGGATGAATAATATTTCCTTCTGGTTGTTGCCCGTGGCTTTTGCCTTGTTGTTGACCTCGATTTTCGTCGAAGGTCCTCCCGGCAATAACGGCGTCGGCGGTGGCTGGACGATCTATCCGCCGCTCTCGTCGAGCGGACAGCCTGGGCCAGCTATGGATTACGCCATCTTCTCAATGCACGTTGCGGGGATTTCGTCCATTCTGGGTGCAATCAACTTCATTACCACGATCTTCAATATGCGGGCGCCTGGTATGACCATGCATAAAATGCCGCTGTTTGTTTGGTCGATCTTGGTTACGGTTTTCTTGCTGCTGTTGTCGCTGCCTGTTTTTGCTGGCGCCATCACAATGCTTCTGACCGACCGTAATTTTGGGACGACATTCTTCGACCCCGCTGGCGGTGGCGATCCGATCTTGTATCAGCACTTGTTCTGGTTCTTTGCGCACCCTGAGGTTTATATTTTGATCTTGCCGGGTTTTGGCATCATCTCACAAGTGGTCTCGACATTTGCCCGCAAGCCTGTCTTTGGCTATCTCGGCATGGCCTATGCTATGGTCGCGATTGGTGGCGTTGGCTTTATCGTGTGGGCGCACCACATGTACACCGTTGGTCTCTCGGTCGATACTCAAGCGTATTTCGTAGCCGCGACGATGGTGATTGCGGTGCCAACTGGCATTAAAATCTTCTCGTGGATCGCTACCATGTGGGGCGGTTCGATCGAGTTCAAAACGCCAATGTTGTGGGCGCTGGGCTTTATCTTCTTGTTCACTATTGGTGGTGTAACCGGGGTGATGCTGGCTAATGCTGGTGTCGACCGCGCCTATCACGATACTTATTTCGTCGTCGCCCACTTCCACTATGTGCTGTCGCTGGGTGCCGTGTTCGCGATTTTTGCGGCTTGGTATTATTGGTTCGGCAAAATATTTGGCTATACCTATTCGGAATTCATTGGCAAGTTGCATTTCTGGATCACCTTTATCGGCGTGAACGTGATCTTCTTCCCGCAGCACTTCCTCGGTCTAGCCGGTATGCCGCGCCGTTATGTCGACTATCCAGATGCCTTTGCCGGCTGGAACTATTGGTCGTCGATTGGCAGCTACATCGCCGCATTTGGGGTGTTGGTCTTCTTGGTCGGCGTGGCGCATGCCTTTGCCCGTCGCCAACCGGCTGGAAATAACCCCTGGGGCGAAGGCGCAACGACGCTCGAGTGGACGCTCAGCTCGCCGCCGCCTTTCCACCAGTTCAGCGATTTGCCGCGGATTAAGTAAGCGGACGATTGCAAACTATGGCAGGGGCTTCGGACGGCAAAGCAGTGTTCTCGCTTCCAGCGTCTT
>JAYODZ010000068.1:3097-10071 GCA_038106515.1 Rhodobiaceae bacterium | reverse complement strand
TCTGGGCGCGGCATGAATACACGATTTTAACCCCTTTAGGCAATATCAAGGGTCAAACGCGATGACAAAGAAAAATGCGCAAAAACCTGCATCAGGCGCCCAGGGCGCGACCATGGACGCGGCCGAACTCGCCAAATTCGCCGCTATGGCGGCTGAATGGTGGGACCCGAAGGGTAAATTTGCGCCACTGCATAAATTCAACCCCACCCGCCTTGATTTCATCAAAAAACACATTGAGATGCATTTTGACCGTGCTCCCAATTCTGGCTTTCAGGGTTTGCGCCTCCTCGACATAGGCTGTGGCGGCGGCTTGTTGAGCGAGCCGATGGCACGTCTCGGAGCCGACGTCACCGGCGCCGATGCCGGCGAAGCCAATATTAAAACGGCGCAACTTCATGCTAGCGAGCAAGGCCTGACGATACATTATCGCCATATCACCGCCGAGCAATTGGTCGAAGAAGGTGCTCAGTTCGATATTATCCTGAACATGGAGGTGATCGAACATGTCGCTGATATCAACCTGTTTTTGGAAGCCTGTAGCGCCCTTTTATCGCCTAATGGCCTAATGTTCATGGCGACGCTCAACCGAACTTTAAAGGCCTATGCGCTGGCGATTGTCGGTGCTGAATATGTACTCGGCTGGCTACCGCGCGGCACGCATGACTGGACTAAATTCATCAAACCGGCGGAGCTGGATCATGCGCTCGCAGCGGCTGGGCTTTCGGTACAACACATGACCGGCGTCAGCTACAACCCGCTCAGCGATCAGTGGCGTTTGAGCGGCGATTTGGCCGTGAACTACATGCTAACCGCAGTCAAAGACTAGTTTTTTGCCCGATCCGGCAAGATCGGCAAGGGCGCCACAGGAACACCTTCTTCGATGAGAGCCTGCGCATCATCGATTGAGGTCTCACCATAAATATCGCGATCTTCTCTCTCGCCATAGTAAATCGCGCGCGCCTCTTCGGCGAATTGATCACCGACATACTCAAAATTCTCGGTCACATGTTTTTTCATTTTTTGCATCATCTGCATCACCGAGGACGGATCGCTTACGGGGGTGGCTTTGCGGGCATTGGTTTTTTTAGGAATAGCGGGTGCCATAATAGCGCGCTCGACTTTTGCACTATTGCAGGACGGACAGCGCAACAAACCATTTTCGCGCTGACTCTCGAAGCTGTCGATATTATCAAACCAAGCTTCGAAGACATGCTCTTTCGCACATTGCAGATTATACTTAATCATTGCAGCTCTGCTTATTCACTCAAACCAACCTGTCGTCCATGTTGCAGGGACGGAATCTGCTGTCGCGCTTGATCCACCCGACGACGGTCGATCTCAGCTATGACAATTTCCACACCCCCAATATCGGTATTTTGTGACGCTTCTGCAAGTATGTCGCCCCATGGACTAACAATCAGACTGTGGCCATAGGTGGCGCGGCCATTTTCATGCAAGCCGTTTTGTGCCGGCGCGAAAATAAAACAACCCGTTTCGATAGCGCGGGCGCGCAATAAAACATGCCAATGTGCTTGCCCCGTCGGGCGCGTAAAAGCGCTTGGAACAGAGATAAAATCTGCGCCATGGCTCGCCAGCAAGCGGTAAAGATAGGCAAAGCGCATATCGTAGCAAACACTCAAACCCAAATGGCCATAAGGTGTGGCGGCAATCACCGCTGTCGCGCCAGGGCGATAATTTTGCGACTCGCGATGCGACTCGCCATTGGCCAAGGTAACGTCGAACAGATGAACTTTATCATAACGCGCGGCGATGCTGCCATCGGGGGCAATCAACAAGGAGCGATTGGCGGCCCGCGCTTCATCAGGATCATCGCTAATGGCCTTAACGACAACAGACCCCAAAAGCAGATGAATGCCGAGCTTTTTCGTCAAACTTTGCAGGCCCAAGACAAAAGGATCAGCTTCCTCTCTTTGCAACGTGGCATAAAGATGATCACGGTTTTTCGCCATGAAATTGCAAGTCTCGGGCAGAGCAACAAAAGCAGCCCCACGTTCAGCCGCTTCACTGACGGCGTCGCTCATGATGGCGAGATTAGAAATCGGATCGGTGCCTGTACAGCTCTGCACACAGGCAAGTTTAAAAATCTGATCCTGTTGCGCTTGCGTCACCATTTTCCCCTTCGTCTAATGTAAAACCCGCGCCACACTCACGACGCCGATCGACGTCGCACCACTTCGTCGTAAGACCTGCGCACAAGCCTCAATGGTAGAACCCGTGGTTATCACGTCGTCAACGAGTATGACGGATTTGCCAACTATATCGGAAGCATATTTCTCGCCAAGCGAAAAGGCGCCGCGTACATTGGCGTGGCGGCGATGCCGCGACAGGCTGGTCTGTGGTTCTGTCGCACGCCGGCGACGCAATAGATCGGGGACAAATTGAAACCCCGACAAAGCCGCCAGATGCTGCCCCAACAGCGCCGATTGATTGTAGCGCCGCCGAATGAAACGCCAACGATGCAGGGGCACGGGGGCAATGAGGCTATCGCGCGGCTGGCCGAGCGGCAGTAAGCGCAACAACCATCGCGCCATTATCAACGCCAGATCTGGATCGTCAGAAAATTTCATACGGCGGATCAACGCCGCCACTTGGTCGCGATAAAAGGCGGCACTACGCGCCCAATCATAAGCCGGCGGCTTAGCCAGAACCGCGGGCGAAACCATATCTGGCCCCAGATCATAGGGCATCGGAACGCCCGAAACAGAGCAGATCGGCCCCGTGATCCATGCGAGTTTTTGCCAACAGGTGACGCATAGCGTTTGGTTCTCGGGCACGGGCACACGACAGCCCGCGCATAAAGGCGGTAGCAAGATATCGATCATTTGGGTGAAGCGCGGCATGCGTTATTCTTGTGCTTTCGCTATTTGCGTATCATAGTGCCGCAAATGACGTCGCAAGTCCCACAAATTTTTAACCCCGATCGGCGCCGCGCCCTACAAAACCGCATAGCGGCTGGCGAGCACTTATTCGTTCTAAATTTCGCCGCCACGGAATTATGCGATCGCGCCGCTGGCGTGAACCGACAATTCGCGCATGGTTTGATTGTCGCGCCAAAAGTTTTGCATGCCGAATTTAAAGCGCGCTTGCAGGGTCAGTGTCAGGCCGTGACTTTTATCGACACGGGTGCCGATGATTTCGACCCTGAACTGTGGACCTTTGCCGCACATCAATTCGACCTTCTGATCATTTGCGGGGTTCTGCATTGCGTCAATGATTTGCCTGGAAGTCTGGTGCAAATTCGCAACCGCCTGCAGCCCGACGGAATATTTCTAACGGCGCTTGCCGGCGGCGATGGCCTGTCGCCACTGCGGCAATGCTTCATCGATGCCGAGAGTGAGATTACGGGCGGCTTGGGCGCACATTTTCATCCGTCCTTGATGTTACCCGATCTTGCCGCGCTGATGCAGCGGGCGGGGTTTGCCCTGCCCGTCGTTGATCTCGAGAGTGTGACGGCGCGGTATCAAAATGTGCTTGCGATTTTGCGCGACATCAAAGCCATGGGCGAAGCCAATTGTTTACAGCAGCGTGATCGACGACCCTTGCGGCGCGATGTAATTGCGCGCGCCGAGCACTTTTACCGCGCCGCATCGGATCAAACAGACGACCGCATAAGACTGCGCTATGATATCTTATTTGCCACTGGCTGGGCACCGCATGACAGCCAACCCAAAGCCCTCCGCCCAGGATCGGCGCAACACCGCCTTGCAGATGCCCTCGGGACGACCGAAATCAAACTTCCCGACGGCGATTAAAGCAAGTCGCGCAACAGCGCCAGCATCGGCTCGTCGGCTGGCGGTAAGTCGAGATCGCGCATATCTGATAGCGTGAACCAGCCAATGTTTTGCCCCTCGCGCGGCGTCACAAAGCCCTTCCATTTACGGCAAGCATAAAGCGGCATCAAAAGGTGAAAATCATCGTAAGCGTGACTAGCAAATGTTAGCGGCGCGAGGCAACTCGCCGTCACATTGATCGACAACTCCTCATGTAATTCGCGGATCAGGCAATCTTCCGGTGTCTCTCCCGCCTCGAGCTTACCACCAGGAAATTCCCACAAGCCCGCCATCGATTTCCCAGCTGGCCGCTGCGCCATCAGGATTTTCCGGTCGCTATCGATCAACGCGCAGGCGGCAACCAATAAAAGCGGTTTAGCTTCGATAGTCGGCATTGATCGAAATATACCCGTGCGTCAAATCGCAAGCCCAAACCCGCGATTTTCCTTTGCCCACACCCACATCAACGGCAATATGCACCTGTCGCCCGCGCATATGCTGAGACACGGGCCGCTCGTCATAACCGGCAACGGCACGGCCCCGGCGCGCGACTTGATGCCCCCCAATGCGGATCGATAAGCGATCGCGGTCAGCGTACTCGCCCGATTTCCCCACCGCCATAACAATTCGTCCCCAATTGGCGTCTTCCCCTGCAATGGCTGTTTTGACCAAGGGTGAATTACCAATCGCCAACCCAATCCGTCGCGCCGCCGCATCGTCGGCGGCACCCATTACGTCAATCGTCATTAATTTTTGCGCCCCCTCGCCATCGCTGGCGACTTGCACCGCAACATCTTGCATCACGGCGATGAGGGCTTTTTTGAAAGCCGCCAAGCGCGAATCATTGGCGCTACGCAAAGCCGCCCCTTTAATCGGCTTTTGGCCTGTCGCGCAGAGCAGAACTGTATCCGATGTCGACATATCGCCATCAACGGTGACGGCATTGAAACTTTGATTGGTCGCATCGGCCAACAAGGCCTGCAACACTTTCGGCGGTAGCGCCGCATCGGTAAAGCCGAATGCCAGCATCGTCGCCATATTCGGCGCAATCATGCCCGAGCCTTTGGCGATCACATTAATCGTGACGGTCTGGCCGGCCAAACGGGCTGTGCGGCTAGCAGCTTTGGCAAATGTATCGGTTGTGCAAATCGCCTCAGCGGCATGTCGCCACGACGATCCGCGGCCCGACAAGGCGCTGGCGATGCCGCGCGTTAACGGTTCAGGGTTCAAATCCTGACCAATCACACCGGTCGAGGCCATATAAACCCGATCCGGCGCAATCGCCTGCGCATCGGCCACAAACTGACACACCGATTGCGCCGCTTTGGCACCGGCGGCGCCGGTAAATGCATTGGCAATCCCAGCATTAACCAAAATGGCGCCAGCGCGGCCCTTACTCGAGCGCAAATTTTGTCGGCATAAATCCACCGCCGCCGACGGCATGGTCGAGCGTGTAAAAACCCCTGCTATACTGGTTTGCGGCGCCAGACGCGCCAATAGCATGTCGCGACGCCCTTGGTAACGCGAGCCAGTCGCGACAGCGTAAAGCTCAACCCCTGCGATATTGGGTAGCTTTGGAAATGTCTTCGGCGCGAGCGGAGAGCGGGGAAGTTTTTTGCCAGCCATATGATCCTCATTGCCCCTCTTGGGTAACCATTTCGATTTTAGCCTTGCCGCGCCAGTCTTGATAGATCTCTTGTTGCGCTCGCGTAAATAAGTCTTCAGCGATCTCGGCGGCTACCTCCTCATAGGACGGGATAGGCTGCGTGCGCCTGTCTTCGAGTTTGATAATATGCCAGCCAAATTGGCTTTGCACCGGCGCCGACACCTCACCGACCTGCAATTTAAACGCCGCTTCGCTAAAGGAGGGCACCATTTGATCGGCCGTGAAATACCCCAAATCGCCGCCACTTTCCTTGCTGGGACCGATAGAGTTTTCCGTAGCCAATTGTATGAAATCGGCTCCGCCTTTGACTTTCGCCGCCAAGGCTTTCGCCGTTTCCTCGTCCTTAACCAAAATATGGCGCGCCCGTACTTCTTCCACCGCAGGACGGGCTGTGTAATCCTGGGCATAGGCCTCGCGAAGTGCCTCTTCCGTCACACGGGCACTCAAAAGCCGTGATATATAGACCTCTTGCACAGCCTTATCGCGATACAGGGCCATCCGTGCCATGACTTCGGGGTCCTGATCTCCGACACCCGCTTGCGTCGCAGCGGCCACCGCCAAATCGCGGTCAATCGCATATCCCATCAGAATTTGGCCTTTTTGTTGCGGCGGTACATTGCCAATCATGGCGTATATTTCTTCTTCGACGAAACTGAGATCGCTGAGATGGATCGGGCGACTATCAACCGTTGCAACAACCATATCTTCAGCCTCTACACCGCTCCCAGCCTTAGCCTCAGGGGTAAAGCCGCCCAGCGCCAAAACGCTCAAAAGCGAGACGAGACAGATTTTAAACTTCATGCGCACCACATTCTTCTCCTTTTCGCCGGACCGCCTTATGCGACCGATTTTCCTGATCTCGACGATTGACACCAAGAAGCCTGATGCTTACATCATTTTTATCGTTTTTGCGAATGGTTCAAATCCGCAAACTCCTCCGGCCATAACGTGCGGACACAAAAGGATAGAGATGCTCAGCTTTAACCGCGTTTTAGGACAGATCTTTGGCACCTCCAATGATCGGAAAATACGAAGCTATACGGCTCGCGTCGCCAAGATCAACGCGCTCGAAGATAGCTTTCGTGCTCTTTCTGACGAGGCTTTGCGGGCCAAAACGGCTGAGTTCAAAGCCGAATTGGCGGCAGGAAAAAGCCTCGATGATCTGCTCGAGCCGGCTTTTGCGACCGTGCGCGAGGCTGCTCGCCGTGTCCTCGGGCAGCGCCATTATGACGTTCAGCTAATCGGTGGCATGGTGTTACATGATGGTCGCATCGCCGAAATGAAAACTGGCGAGGGGAAAACCTTGGTGGCCACCCTGCCCTGCTACCTCAACGCCTTGAGCGGCCGCCCCGTGCACGTCGTGACGGTGAATGATTATCTGGCCAAGCGTGACGCTGAGTGGATGAGCGGCGTGCATAATTTTCTTGGCCTGAGCGTTGGCTGCATCACCAATGACCTCAGCGATGAAGGCCGTCTAGCCGCCTATCAGGCCGACATCACCTACGGCACCAATAATG
>JAYODZ010000068.1:0-3087 GCA_038106515.1 Rhodobiaceae bacterium | reverse complement strand
TCTATCAACTCGTCGATGCGCTGATCCCTAAACTTTCAGCAGAAGACTACGAGCTAGATGAAAAGACCCGCAGCGTCACACTTACCGATGCCGGCAATGAAACCATCGAAGTCCTGTTAAAAGCAGCAGGTCTGCTCGAGGATGATAGCTCGGTCTATGATGTTCACAATATTGCAATCGTTCATCACGTAAACAATGCTCTCAAAGCGCATAATATTTTTGTCAAAGATCGTGATTATATTGTGAAGGGTGCGGGCGATGCTGGCCGCGTTGTCATTATCGACGAATTTACCGGCCGCATGATGGAAGGCCGACGTTATTCCGATGGTCTACATCAAGCCTTAGAAGCCAAGGAAGGGGTTGCTATTCAACCCGAAAGCCAAACTCTGGCATCGGTCACTTTTCAAAATTATTTCCGTCTCTATGACAAGCTCGCTGGCATGACGGGGACAGCATTAACCGAGGCTGAAGAATTCATGGATATTTACGGTCTCGATGTTGTCGAAATTCCGACCAATGCCGAGATTGCACGGCTCGACGATGATGATGAGGTCTATCGTACAGCGGCGGAAAAATTCACTGCCATTATCGCTATGGTTGAAGATTGCAAACAACGGGGGCAACCCGTTCTTGTTGGCACGACGAGCATCGAAAAATCAGAGCTGCTGTCTGACATGTTGAAGCAGCGCAAAATCGACCACAATGTGTTAAACGCGCGCTATCACGAGCAAGAGGCACAAATCATATCGCAGGCTGGCGTTCCGGGCGCCATAACCATCGCCACCAATATGGCTGGACGCGGCACCGATATTCAGTTGGGCGGCAATTTGGAGATGCGCTGTGCCGAAGAAATTGATCAAACTCTGGAGGCAAGCGCGCAAGCTGCACGGCGGCAAGCGATCGCTGCCGAAATCGAGGGCGCCAAAAAACAAGCGCTCGCCGCTGGCGGCTTATGCGTGATCGGCACTGAACGCCACGAAAGCCGGCGGATCGACAACCAGCTCCGCGGCCGTTCGGGCCGGCAGGGTGACCCCGGGCAATCGCGCTTTTTCCTCAGCCTCGAAGATGATTTGATGCGTATTTTTGGCACCGACCGCCTCGACAGCATGTTGCAACGTCTGGGCCTAAAAGACGGCGAAGCCATTGTCCATCCGTGGATCAATAAAGCCCTCGAACGGGCGCAGAAAAAAGTTGAGGCGCGGAATTTTGATATTCGTAAAAACATCCTCAAATATGACGATGTCATGAATGACCAGCGCAAAACGGTTTTCGAGCAACGCATCGACTTCATGCAGTCTGCATCGGTCGAAGATACAGTCGTGTCGATGCGCGAAGACATTATCGACAATCTGATCGCCCGCCACATCCCAGAGCGCGCTTATGCCGATCAATGGGATGTGGAGGGGTTGGATGCCCGCGTGAGCGAGCTGTTTGACATTGCGTTACCCTTGGCCGAATGGGCCAATGAAGAAGGTATTGCGGATGCCGAAATAAAGAGCCGGTTGAGCGATGCGGTTACCCGCCAAGCCGCAGCGCGGAGCATTAATATCGGCCCAGAATTAATGCGACAGGCTGAAAAATCGATCCTGTTGCAAGTGCTCGACCACCATTGGCGCGAGCATTTGCATACTTTAGAACATTTGCGGCAGATCGTTGGCCTACGCGGTTACGGCCAACGCGATCCGCTCAATGAATTCAAACTTGAGGCCTTTACTCTGTTTTCGGAATTGCTGGATCAATTGCGCGAAGATGTTTGTCGTATGACCATGCGGGTGCAGATCGAAACCGTGCCAGACATGCCGCAAGCGCCCGATATTGCGGATCCCGAGGCCGAAACCGAAGCGGCTCGTGCGATTGCCGAGAAAACACCGCGCAATGCGCCTTGCCCCTGTGGCTCGGGTAAAAAATACAAGCATTGTCACGGTGCAGTGCGATAATGCAGTGCGATAAAAGGCCGAACTAGATACCGAGCCGCCCCATATCGAGAAATTTTTGCCGCCGCGACTTGCGCAAAGCCTCGGGCGGCATGCTCGCCATACGGGCCAATTCCTCTCCAACCGCTTGACCGACACCCGCAATCATATCGCCGCGATTGCGATGCGCTCCACCGCGCGGCTCCTCGATAATACGGTCAATAACTTTTAGTTCTGCCAGCGACTGAGCTGTCACCTTCAAGGCCGTAGCCGCGGTATTAGCTTTTTCCGATGTCCGCCACAGAATCGAAGCGCAGGCCTCGGGTGAAGCAACGGTATAGATTGAATGTTCGAGCATTAAAATGCGGTTCGCGGTTGCCAAAGCCAAAGCCCCACCGGAGCCTCCTTCGCCAATAATCACCGAGACCATGGGCACTCCCAAAGACAAGCAACGATCGGTGCAGCGTGCAATCGCTTCAGCTTGTCCGCGCTCTTCTGCGCCGATGCCGGGATAAGCGCCGGCAGTATCGACCAGCGTCACCACCGGCATATTAAAACGCTCGGCAAGATCCATAATCCGGATGGCCTTGCGATACCCCTCGGGACGCGCCATGCCAAAATTATGTTTAATGCGACCTTGCGTGGTGTTGCCCTTCTCGTGCCCTAAAACGGCAACGCGCTGCCCCTGCCAGCGCCCGATCCCGGCGACAATGGCGTAGTCTTCGGCGTAAAGCCGGTCACCCGCCAATGGCGTGAAGTCTTCGACCAGCGTTTCAATATAATCTAGACAATGGGGCCGCGCTGGATGCCGCGCCACTTGGGTTTTTTGCCAAGGGTCGAGGCTTTGATAGATTTTCAGAACCTGCTGATCAACTTTTTGTTCGAGCTTGCCGATTTCGTCAGCAATGTCGACGCCGCCGCGCCCGACGGCGCGCAATTCTTTGATTTTGCCTTCAAGTTCGGCGATTGGCTTTTCAAACTCGAGATATGTCTGCATGTCGCTGCCCTCTTTGCCTTATCTTTGCCCCGAAATGGTTGTCGTGGTCAATCCCCACCGCTTCGATCCTTAAGCCCAGTCATTGTCGCGCCAAGGGATGCGCTTGTTGCAAAAGTTGTCGCTTATGGCGTTCCAAAATATGCGTGTAAATTTGCGTTGTCGAAATATCGGCATGCC
>JAYODZ010000205.1:0-1527 GCA_038106515.1 Rhodobiaceae bacterium | reverse complement strand
AACAATTGTCTGATTTATAGACGAACGAAATGACAATCTGGCTGGATCGTCTTGGAAAAGATGATCCAAAGCCCGTAACTTCTTGGGACGATGACAAGTTATGGCGAAGAAACAGGCAGTAAAAAAGCAGGAAGCAACCACGGCTAAGCGCAGCCCGGCCAAAAAGTCGGCTAAAAATGCTAAGGTCGAAGATAAGGACGAAGAGGCCGCTGCCGTCGATACCAGCGACAGCCCGTTGATCGACCTAAATAACCGCGACGTCAAACGTATGATTAAGGCCGCCAAGCAGGTGGGGTTTGTGACGGTTGATGCTTTGAATAAGGTTTTGCCACCTGAAGAATTCACCTCCGAGCAGATCGAAGACATCATGTCGATGTTGTCGGAGATGGGAATTTCGGTGGTTGAGAATGACGAAGCCGATCAAGAAGAAGATGTTGAAACTGACGACGATGAGAGTTCGGAAGAAACCGCTGTTGCCGTGAAAGCCACGCGTGCCACCGGTGGCGAACGCACCGACGATCCGGTTCGGATGTATTTGCGCGAAATGGGGGCCGTCGAGCTGTTGTCGCGCGAGGGCGAGATTGCGATCGCAAAGCGGATTGAGGCAGGTCGCGAGACCATGATCGCAGGTCTGTGCGAAAGTCCGCTGACCTTCCAAGCCATTATCATTTGGCGCGACGAGCTGAATGAGGGAAAAGTCCTGTTGCGCGATATTATTGACCTCGATGCAACATTTGCTGGTCCGGACGCTAAAAAGACGGACTTAAGCGCGGCCGGCGCGGCGCCGCCTCCGTCGGGAGCACCATCGGGGGAGGCCGAGGGCGAACCTGACGAAGATGAGGACGATCCTGAGAATAATCTATCGCTCTCGGCGATGGAGATGGAACTGAAGCCGAAAATTCTCGTAACCTTTGACGAGATTGCGTCGACTTATAAAAAATTACGTCGGATTCAAGATAAGTCGGTTGAATTGCAGTCGACCAATAAAGCTTTGCCACCGGCGCAGCAAAGTAAAATGGAAAAACTGCTTTCCGATGTAATTGACGAGGTCAAAAGCCTGGCGTTAAACGCTAGCCGTATCGAGGCTTTGGTTGAGCAGCTTTACACAATCAATAAACGTCTTGTGGTTTTGGAAACGCGTCTGCTGCGCTTGGCTGAAAAAGCGGGTATCGATCGCGAAGAATTTCTGAAGCAATATCAGGGCAATGAATATGAGATCAATTGGGCGCGCCGGGTGGCGCGTTTGACGGGCAAGGGGTGGAAGAAATTCATCACCGATAATCGTGCTGAAGTGAAAGATATTCGCGACGAGATTATCGAGCTCGCCACCGAGACCGGTCTCAATATTGACGAGTTCCGCCGCATCGTGCGTATGGTACAAAAAGGCGAACGCGAGGCGCGGATTGCAAAAAAGGAAATGGTCGAGGCCAATTTACGGCTCGTGATTTCTATTGCCAAGAAATATACCAATCGCGGTTTGCAATTCTTGGATCTTATCCAAGAGGGCAATATTGGTCTGATGAAGGC
>JAYODZ010000067.1:0-10096 GCA_038106515.1 Rhodobiaceae bacterium | reverse complement strand
ACTCAGAACTGCCTCGCACGCGCCCCCTACTCGGGTGCTATGTCGAAGGCTTTTTCTAGTCTTTAATCTCTGACAATAGTCGGTCGCGGGCGGCTGTGAGACGCGCTGCCAGCCAATCCGAACCGCCATGGTCGGGATGTAGTTTTAGCATCAGCCTTTTGTAAGCCGCCTCAATCTCAGCTCGGCTGGGATTGTCCCCCAAACCCAAAATCTCACAAGCTTCGTCTTTCGACAGATCACCTGCCTTTTGCAGGCGGTCATGTGCCGCACCCGCCTGCGGCGAAAACATATAGCGCAAGAACACAATGCCGCCGACAACAACTATTACGGCTGGAAAGAACAGGCCGCGCAACAGCAGAAACAAAGCCACCGTCCCAATTACGATCCAGATGATGGTCGTCATGCTCCGTCGGATCAACGAAACAGGCAGGCGTGGAAAAGCCAACATGGCGAGCGCTAAAATAACGACAACGAATAATCCTATTAGAAGTGGCGACATCACAGATTGAGCCCAGGCAGTCTTAGCCCTTTCATCATTTGTCGAATTTCAGCCCGCGCAGCAACATGCGACATAGAAAGTGTTTCACTCGCTTCGGCCTCGGTGAGATCCAATAGGGTCAATCCCGCAGGAAACATTTCGCGAAAAACGACGCGCTCCCCCAATCCATCAACGACGCGAAAGCCAACGCGCTTCGATAATGCCTCGAGAGCTTGGTTCACGCGATCCCGATTACGGGTAAAAACATGGCTTGTACGATTGCGCATAACGATCCAGTCAATCGAACCACCATCGGCGGTCGCGCGCGCCTTGCGACATTCCCAAACCATTTCTGAGTAAATACTGGCACGTGTTACCTCTAGCGTTTCTGGGTCAACTTGCGCCAAAAGGTCAAAATCAAGAAAACTGTCATTGATCGGCGAAATCAGCGTATCGGCGACCGCGTGGCCTAACCGCGAGAGAAATGTGTCGGCCCCTGGACTGTCGATGACAATAAAATCCGAAACTTTCTTTAACTCGGCTAAGGCCATGGCAAAATTACGCTGATCTTGCGCAACATCACTCCCCGTCGGGCTGGTTCGCTCCAAAGCAATATGATGCGATTGCGGCATATCGCGCCGTGCCGTCCACGCTGCACGGTTTTGTACATAGCGTGTCAGCGATTGTTGCCGCACATCGAGGTCTAACGAACCAACCCGAAAGCCCTCTTGCAGAAGCGAAACAATAATATGCATGGCAGTGGTGGTTTTGCCCGCCCCGCCCTTTTCATTACCGACAACCACAATATGGGCTGTATTTCCCTGCTTCGACATCCGCTCGACACCTTGTTCCGACTATGCCTGTCGCACAGTATAGACTGCTTCGCATATATTTTGACTGTTAAAATTTAACTTTCACGCTATGTTCGGAGCCATGTTAAGGGACGAAAAAATCATTATCACGGGAGCGGCTGGCGGACTGGGACAAGCCATTGCCAAGCATGCACTGGAGGCCGGCGCCGAGGTGGCTTTGTTCGAAAAAACCGAAGCCTTGGCCGCGGCTGCGAGGGACAATTTAGCGGCCTATGACCATGTTTCGACTTATGCCGCTGATTTGACCAATGCCGCGGGCCTTGAGGCCGCCGTGCAACAAGCTAGCGCGCAGATGCGGGGTATAACGGGCCTTGTCAACAATGCCGCTATTTTGTGCCAAGATGACAGCGATCCCGTCACCACTTCGCTGGAAAGCTGGAACTCCACCTTACAAGTCAATGTGACGGGCGCCTTCCTCATGTGCAAGTTTTGCCTGCCGCACCTGCAGGCCAATGGCGGTTCGATCGTCACCATGTCATCGGTCGTTGCACACGCCGCTTCTGCCATTCCTCAAATTGCCTACACCGCCAGCAAAGGGGCGCTCGAGGCCATGACCCGAGAAATCGCGATCCGCTATGCGCGCAATAATATCCGCGCCAATTGTGTTGCGCCGGGGCCCGTTCGCACGGCACGGACAGAACATTATTTTAGCTCGGAAGAAAACTGGGCTAAGCGGCAGCGCTATATTCCGATGGGACGCCTCGGGCAAGCCGATGAAATTGCGGCGCTGGTTACATTTTTGCTGAGCCCGCAAGCGGGCTACGTGACCGGCGCCACCTACCGCGCCGATGGGGGCATTTCTGCTGCCTATATTGCTGCGGACGAAAAACCGTCGTAACCAAGAAAGTCTTGCATGATGTCGTCATTTGATATTATCAGCCCCGTCAATGGCGCGCTTTATGCGAGCCTTGCGCAAACTCCCGACGCCGCGATTGCTTCAGCTCTCGAAACGGCGCGTCTGGCGCAAGAAAAATGGGCGGCGACGCCGCTCGAAACCCGCGCCGCACTGTGCCGCGCGCTGGTAAAAACCCTCGTCGATGATGCCGAAAAATTGGGGGTCGAATTGAGTTGGCAGATTGGGCGCCCCTGCCGCTATACGCCAAATGAAATCAAAGGCGGCTTTGCCGAGCGAGCCCATTATATGATTGATATTGCGGCGCGGTCACTCGGTGATATTCTCCCAGGCGATAGTGGTGGCGTGAGACGGTTTATCCGAAAAAAGCCGCTCGGCATCGTTTTTTTGGTTGCGGCATGGAACTACCCCTATCTGACGGCGGTCAATGCTCTGATCCCTGCCTTAATGGCAGGAAATAGCGTCATTCTAAAACATGCTCGGCAGAGCCTGCTGGTCGGCGAGGCCTTGGCAAAGGCCGCGCGAACCGCTGGCCTTCCAGACGGCGTGTTGACGCATCTGGTTTTGTCGCACGAACAAGCCGCCCGTATCATTGCTGATCCAGCTATCGATCATGTTAATTTCACGGGCTCGGTGGCGGGCGGTCACGAGGTGCAATATGCAGCGCGGACACGTTTTATCTCGATGGGTCTCGAACTCGGCGGTAAAGATGCCGCCTATGTGAGGGCCGATGCCGATATTGATTATGCGGCCGAACAGCTGGTTGACGGTAGTTTCTTCAATAGTGGCCAATCCTGTTGCGGAATTGAGCGGATTTATGTGGCACGCGCTCAATTCGATGCCTTTGTCGCGCGTGCCGTTGAACTGACCCACAGTTACCAACTGGGCGACCCACTCAACCCAGAAACGAACTTAGGCCCGGTGATCAATACCGCCGCGGCGAGCACCATCCGTGACACCATCGCCGAAGCCGTGCATCAGGGCGCTACGGCGCTGATCGACGAGGCGGCCTTCCCTCATAGCGCCCACCCAGCCGGAACTTATCTGGCGCCCCAAATTCTCACCAATGTGACCCATGATATGCGTGTCATGCGGGAGGAAACCTTTGGCCCCGTGGTCGGCATTATGCCGGTAGACAGCGATGCCGAAGCCATCAGCTTGATGAATGATAGCGTCTACGGCCTGACAGCCTCGGTGTGGACGCATAACCCAGATGTGGCCGAAGCGATCGGCAATCAGTTGCGCGTTGGCACGCTTTTCATGAATCGTTGCGACTATGTTGACCCGGCGCTGGCATGGACCGGCTGGGGAGATACCGGGCGCGGTGCTACATTATCGAGTGTGGGATATGACCAGCTCACCCGCCCGATGAGCTTCCACCTGAAATCCGAGACCAAGTAATGCCGCAGGCTATTCCGATTATTCGTACCGTCAATGATCTTCGCGCCCAAGTCGCAAACTGGAAAGCGCAAGGGCATTCGGTTGGCCTCGTACCAACTATGGGCGCCTTGCATGATGGGCATTTGTCGCTGGTCGAAACGCTCACAAAACATGCCGGTAAAATTATCGTCAGTATTTTTGTCAACCCGACGCAATTTGCGGCGCACGAAGATTTGGACACTTATCCCCGTACCGAGATCGAAGATTGCGCTAAACTGACCCGTGTCGGCGCTGACATGGCCTATATTCCGGCGGCCTCGGAAATCTATCCCGAAGGATTTGCCAGCACGCTTCATATTGGTGGCCCGAGCCAAGGACTTGAAAGCGACTCGCGACCGCATTTTTTTGACGGCGTTGCAATCGTTGTGCATAAATTATTTCAACAATCTCAAGCAGATGTAGCAATTTTTGGAGAAAAAGATTACCAGCAATTATTGGTTATTAAGAAAATGGTTCGCGATCTCGACATCCCGATTACGATCGTCGCCGGCGCCATTATGCGCGAGGCCGACGGCCTCGCCATGTCGTCACGCAATGCCTATTTGACGCCAGAAAATCGCATTATTGCAGGCCGGCTGAACGGTATTTTGAAACAGATGGCGACGAGTGACCTACCGCCGCTGCAGGCCGAAGCGGAAGCCGTGGTGGCCTTGGAAGCGGCGGGCTTTACCGCGATTGATTATGCCACCATCCGAGACGCCGAAACTCTGGCTTTACCCGACGCAACGACGCAGGCGCGGCGAGCCCTGATTGTCGCGCGCATTGGTGATATCCGCTTGCTCGATAATATGGCCGCTAAATAAGCCCGAGTTCCGACAGCTCGCGGTGCATCTCTTCGGGCATGTTATCTATCCCTCCGCCACCTAATGGTAAATCCTGCGGCGCTTTTTCGACTTGCAAATAGCGCCAGCCTTGGAACGGGCGCTGCGGCATCAACCGCGTCGGCGTCAATGTTTTCTCCAGAACCAAATGACAACGGCGAATACCCTCACCGTCAGTAAAGGGCTCGACGTCGAGAAGCGTCTGGCGTACCGACACCTGGCCTGCAATTACCCAATAGAGCGAGCCGCCATCGAGCAATTCATTCACACGTTTGGGGACCATGCGAGTGGTATGAAAAATGCGCCGGTGGCGATCCCACAAGTAGGCCTGCCACGCCTCAAGATCGGTGATTGTTTTGGCGCCAACGCATAATTTAAGGAGATGCAAACTCATAGTCTTAATATGACGCAATTCAGCACCAAAGCCAAAAATTGCTGCCCGCAAAAGCTAAGCTGTTGTGGATAGATTAGACGCGGTTGACGCCGCCCTAAGCCCTAGCCTCAGACGACATAGAGCTAGTCCTGAAAGACATAAAGATTGTCAGAACCGGTAAAAAAGCTGAAAAAGCCGCCAGCGCTGGCACCGCCAATAACGTAGAGGCGCTCATCTACAACGGCTGTCCCCATTAAATGTCTTGCTTGTGGTAAATTAGGCAAGGTTTTCCACTTACCAGATTGAAAAACATAGTGTTTTGCCGATGCAGATTTGGTCGCCTCTTGATATCCGCCAACCACATGCAGGCCATCAGACAGCACAGCAAGACCGGCATTTACAACCGCTTCGGGTAGGCTCGGCAATTGCATCCATCCTGCGGCGGGCGACCACCGCCACGCCGTCGCGCCGTTCACCAAATAGATATAATCGCCATCGCTAGATGCCACAGCGCCATGCGTTACAACCGGCAAAGGTGGCAGAACCGTCCATTCCTGTAACTGACGATCGAGGCGCCAAAAATTATTCTTTCCTTCGCCGCCAATTAGATAGAGCGCGCCGTCGAATTCCACCACATTGTGGCCAAAAACAGCTTCAGGCAATGGCGTTACCTCGACCCACAAGGCGCTCTCATGAACATAGAGCCAAGCGTCAGCCACGGCCTCACCGGTTTGGCGTTCGCGGCCACCGGTGACAATGATGCGGCCATTGAGGGCACCGACGCCAAACCGATCAATATTAGCCGGTAATGGTGTCAGCGGCCGCCACCCGTCATCGCGCGGATCATAAACCTCAAAAAACTGACGCAGGCCCTGCCCGACGGTTCCGCTTAGAACATAAACTTGATCGCCTATAGCGACAGCCGAGGCGCTCGGTAGCATTGCTGGTACGGGCGCGACGACACGCCATTGCCCAGCCCAAACGGGAGCTATCGCCAGTAAACTTATCAGCAGGACGCGGGTGACCAATTTCATGAACTCATCCTAATAACAAAATCGTGGCAAAACCAAGGAACGCTAAAAAGCCAATCACATCGGTCACCGTCGTCACAAAAACACTAGAAGCCACGGCTGGATCGACCCCCATGCGATCGAGCCCGATCGGCACCAAAATGCCCGACAGCGCGGCGACGATCAGCGTGACAACCATCGCCATGGCCAAAACAGCCCCCAACCAAATATCATTGAACCAAAAAGCCCCAATCAAACCGCCAATGGCTGCGAATAATAGGCCATTGATCAAGCCGATACTGACTTCGCGAAGAATAACCCGCCGAGCTGTCACGACGCTGAGTTCTCGCGTTGCCAGACCCCGCACGGCGATGGTCAAAGTTTGTGTCCCTGCATTGCCGCCCATCGAGGCCACTATCGGCATTAAAACAGCGAGCGCCACCATTTTCTCAATCGAGGCATCAAACAGGCCAATCACCAGCGAAGCTACAATCGCCGTCGCCAAATTAACGAACAACCAGACAAATCGGCCTCGCACCGAGCCGACAACGCTGTCGCTCATAGTAGCTTCGCCGGTCACACCGCCAAGGCGAAGGATGTCTTCGCCGGCTTCCTCGGTGATAACCTCTAAAATATCATCGGCAGTGATCACACCGACCATGCGCTGTTCAGGATCGACAACCGGCGCACTCACCAAATTATAGCGCTCAAACAAACGTGCCACTTGCTCGCGATCCATATCAACACTGACGGCGGTGAAATCATCATCAATAATCTCACCCATCACCGCGCCCCGTTGAGCCCGCAATACCTGATTGAGTTGCACGATACCGATCGGCTTATGGGTTGGCTCTACAACAAAAATTTCTAAAAACTCATCGGGCAAATCGCGGTCTTCGCGCAAATAATCAATCGTCTGGCCGACGGTCCAGAACGGTGGCACCGCCACATAATCCGAACGCATCATTCGGCCAGCGCTATCCTCGGGATAGTCTAGCGCCCGCTGTAGAACCAGTCGATCGGTCTCGGGTATCTGCTCGAGAACCTCTTGGACGTCTTTTTCGTCCATATCTTCGAGGATAAAGACGGCGTCATCACTATCGAGTTCTTGTACAGCAGAGACGAAAGTGTCGAAATCCATATGGTCGACGATTTCGCTCATAATTTTCGGATCGAGCTCGGCGAACACTTCGGCCGGTATTTTTTTATCGACCAAGCGAACGAGTTTCTCGCGCATATCCGGCGCCAGAAGCGAGATCAATTCTGCAACATCTGAGGGGTGGAGCGTGTCTAATTCGCGCAGAATTTGCGGCACACTCTCGGTTTCAACCAAAGCCGCGAAATGACGAAGCTCTTCGACGTTGAACACATCACCGTCGATCAGCTCAATCTCTGTTTGCGGTTCCAAGCTTTGGCTCACCCGATTTGCCTTTCCTGCGCGGTCAATTTGATCTTGTCACCAACGCCCAAATAGACCGTTCCCATGCCCATCTAATTCATATACCCTTATGTCACAGATGAGTAGCTAATGGGAGTTTTTATGCTTGATTTAATCGTCTATGCCATGATTTTAACCCTTGTCCAAGCGATCCTGCCAAACATGTTGGGGGCTGTTTCAGGGAAATTATCCCTCCCCTACTTGCTATCCGCACGCGACGAGCAACTTCAGCCGGCGACTTATGGCGCGCGCGCTAAACGCGCCTTTGCCAACTTACAAGAAAGCCTGCCGATCTTTTTTACGCTGGCCGTTTTAGCGATTATTTTGGGTAAGGACGTATCGCAATATGCCAGCCTATGGCTGATCAGCCGTGTCGTTTATGTGCCAGCCTACATGGTCGACATTCCTTACACGCGCACGCTCGTTTGGCTAGCGAGTTTGGCGTGCCTGATTTTGATGGCGATGGCATTGGTGGCCTAATGCCGCCTTATTTATTATTAGATTGTTGGGGAAACAATGCTTATTGATTGGGCCAATTTCACGCCGGTAAGTTCGGCACTAGGGGGCGCATTAATCGGCCTCGCGGCGCTTCTGTTATATCTATTTAACGGGCGCATCATGGGCGCCTCGGGCATTCTTGGGCAGGCACTTGCGGAATTCATCCAGCCTGTCGAAGGTAACCGCCTCGGTTGGCGGGTGGTCTTTCTCTTGAGCATGCTCGCTGGCCCCTCGCTGTATCTATTTTTCACAGGCCAAGAGGTCGCCCGCGTTCAGGCCACCAGCTCGCCCGCCATGCTAGCGCTGGCCGGGTTGATTGTCGGCCTTGGGACGGGGCTTGGCTCGGGCTGTACATCCGGACATGGCATTTGTGGTCTGGCGCGGTTCTCAAAACGCTCACTCGCGGCGGTGCTGGTCTTTATGGCGTTCGGCTTCTTAACCGTTTACGCCTTACGTGTCTGGGGAGGCCAGTAATGTCGTTGCTTCTCTCTCTCGTCACAGGTGCATTGTTCGGCCTTGGGCTTGCCCTAGCCGGCATGCTGAACCCCACCAAAGTTGTGGCTTTTCTTGACATCACCGGTAATTGGGACCCCTCTTTGGCTTTTGTAATGGGGGCTGGGCTGGTGGTGAACCTAATCGGCTGGCAAATCGCCAAACGCCGCACGCAACCCATCTTCGCGAGCCAATTCCATTTGCCGCAAGCCAGTCAAATTGACCGCCGCCTGCTGGTTGGGTCAGCACTATTTGGTGTTGGCTGGGGCTTAGCGGGTTTATGCCCTGGGCCTGCCATCACGAGCCTTGCATTCATGGATAGTGATGCCGTCATCTTCTTTGTCGCCATGGCAGCTGGACTTTTAGCGTCGCGTCGCATCTTCGTAAAAAGATAGAATCTCGGGAGATTTCATAATGGCAGATAACACTTGGGCACAAACTGGCGGCCAGCCCCGAATTGCCATTATCGGCGCCGGCATGTCTGGCATTGCCGCCGTGGTTAAATTACGAAAAGCGGGCTATAGCGACATTACCGTATTTGAAAAAGCAAGCGAAGTCGGCGGCACTTGGCGCGAAAATCAATATCCGGGCCTGTCTTGCGATGTCGAGTCGCATTGGTATAGCTTCACGTTCAACCCCAACCCAAACTGGTCGCACCGCTTCGCCTATGGCCCCGAAATTCAGGACTATATGATCGCGACGGCCGACAAATTCGACATGCGCCGTGTAACGCGCTTCAAACAAGAAGTCGTCGATCTGACCTATGAGGAACCAGAGTGGAAGCTCACGACCAAGCAAGGCACGGAAACATTTGATATTGTTATCTCCGCGACAGGCGTTTTGCACAAGCCCGCCTACCCAACCATCAAAGGGTTAAAGTCTTTTGCCGGCGCTTGCTTCCACACCGCTCGCTGGGACACGAGCATCGATTTGAGCAATAAGCGCGTTGGCATAATCGGCACCGGCTCGACATCAGCGCAAATCATCGGCGCTATTACCCATAAAGTGGGTCACATGACTGTCTTCCAACGCACGGCGCAGTGGATAGCCCCCTTACCGCAACGGAAATATGCGGCCTGGGAAAAAGCACTCTTCCGTACCTTCCCCTTGCTCCTGAAGTTCAGCTACCACTGGAAATATTTTATGTTTCGGCGGGTATTTGCGCCCGCAACAGTGGGCAATAAGCTCCTGCAAAAATTCATCAGCGCTATTTGCCTCAAGCACCTCGAAAAAGGCGTTGCAGACCCGGACCTTCGCAAGAAGTTAACCCCGTCCTATCAGGCCTTGTGCAAACGCTTAATTTTTTGCTCGGATTTTTACCCCGCCATCAGCAGCCCCAACGCGACGCTTGTCACCGAGGCCATTGATAAAGTCACGGCCAAAGGGGTGGTGACGAAAGACGGCGTCGAACATGAGCTCGATGTTTTAGTTTTGGCGACGGGCTTTGACAGCTCGGCCTTTATTTTGCCCACCAAGGTCACGGGGCGTAATGGGGTCGACCTCGCGACGATTTGGGGGCGAGCGCCGCGGGCGCATCGCGGTATCGGCTTACCCGATTTTCCAAATTTCTGGATGCTCGAAGGCCCCACGAGCCCGATCGGCAATTTGTCGCTGATCATGATTTCGGAGCATCAGGTTGATTATATCATTTCCTTGCTCGATGAAATGCGCCGCCTGCGTTTGAACTATATTGTTCCGGCGCAAGCCGCTTATGAAAATTATAACGCCGATATGTCGCAGCAAATTAACAAAACGATCTGGGTAACGGGCGGGTGTGACAGCTGGTATATTGATGCCTCTGGCCAGCCTAATCTATACGCC
>JAYODZ010000204.1:0-1537 GCA_038106515.1 Rhodobiaceae bacterium | reverse complement strand
CTTCAATGGTACGGCCAGGCAGCAAGCCGTCCGCGCCGAAAATAGCGCCGCGCCTATATTCGATTTCGCGGCGACTGATCCACAAGGCCTGACTATTAGCTATCGTCTCACTGGCGCCGATGCCAGCGCCTTCTCGATCGACGCCAATGGGCAAGTCGCGTATACGGGGTCAATGGATTTTGAAGCGGGTCAGACCCAATTCCATGTCGACATCGTGGCCGAAAGCGACAGCGGCTCTGTGACGGGGAGCCTAGACTTCACGCTCACCGATGTGAACGAAGCGCCCGCTTTGGCGCCGCCGCTGGCCGATATGACATTCACCTATCGGCAAGCGGGCACGGTCTTAGATTTATCGTCGGCGTTTTTTAACCCCGATGCAGGCGACCCCGTGAGCTTCGCCGTCCAGCTCAACGGCGGGGGTGCCTTGCCAGCCTGGTTATCGCTAAACCCCAGCACCGGCGTATTAACAAGCAATGGCGAAATCCCGTTCGCCGATATTAACCAGTCTTACACGATTGATGTCACGGCGACCGATTCGATCGGTCAAAGCGCCACCGACACCTTTGTCATCACGATCGCTCTATCGCCGGAACAATTGCAAGCGCTCGCTAAGAGTTTCACCTATTCAAGAAGCGATGGCTCGGGCGCGGCCGCTCCTGCACCTAATCTTGCCGAGTTACAAATTTTGATGCCTGGGGTCAACACGTTGGTTTTCAGCCGTTATCTGGCGAGCATACAAACCGAGGCCGGCTTCACCGACCCAGCTGCCGATGCCAAAACCATGCTTGGCGAGCTGATGGCGTTGATCGCGGCTGACAGCGCATCTATGAATGAGTTATACCGAGGCTTTGGCACACCAGTTCCCGCAGATATTGCCGACGCCGATACATCGCTCGTGACGTCGATGAAACAGGTATTTATCAGTAACGCCACCTTCAACGCGGATATTAGCGGCTGGGACACCGGCAATGTTACCGACTTCTCGGCTATTTTTTTTGACGCCGCGGCCTTTAACCAAGACATTGGTGGCTGGGATATGTCTTCGGCGACCACCCTCTTGCAGATGTTCAAAAATGCGACATCATTTAATCAAGATATTGGTGCCTGGGACGTCTCGTCGGTTTCGAATTTCAATCAAACGTTTTTTAACGCCGCTGCCTTTAATCAAGATATCAGTGGCTGGGACCTATCATCCGCGACCTATATAGGATCTATGTTTTACGATGCCACGAGTTTTAACCAAGATATTGGTGGCTGGGATGTGAGCAATGTCACACACTTTACCAACACGTTTAGAAATGCAGCGTCCTTCAATCAAGATATCGGCGGCTGGGATGTTTCTTCGCTCACCTCGGCCGGCAATGCTTTACTCGGGGCCACGAGTTTCTCGCTCGCGAATTACGATAAGTTGCTCGTCGGCTGGGCCGATGTGAACACAGCAAGCGGTGAAACGGGTTTACAAAATAATGTGCCCCTTGCTGCCGATATTGGTTACAGCAACGCCACGGCACGGCAATATTTGTTCGATGCCTATAAC
>JAYODZ010000066.1:0-10260 GCA_038106515.1 Rhodobiaceae bacterium | reverse complement strand
CGTCGCTGAAATATCAGCCTGTGACCCGTTTAGACCTGTAAGAGCGGTATAGAACGACATGTGTTAAACTCCATCCCGATGAGAATTATTTACGAAACCGTGTGACGTCAGCGGCAGCAATTTCGCCATAGTCACGAACATCTAAGGTGACCCCTTTCACAGGGTCTTGCGTTGAGGCAGCCAGAACTTCAGCAAAAACTGAAGACGACACGGGCTGTAAGCCTTTGCCCGAGTCGGCATAGGCATCGATCCGCACCAGCGCTTGGCTGTCGCGAATATGTTGTGGCACATCCAACCACGAGAAACCGACCAAGCCACTCGCTTGTGGCCCCAGCTCGATCACATCCAGAATTTCACCGTCTTCCGACGAGAAGGTGAGATTGGTCATCGATGACGCAGCGGGCAGATCCACAATCCCATGAATTTCTCCGGCTTCGTCAGGACGGGCAAAATTACCCGGCACCAAGACCGAACTACCGAGCAAATTCGTCGCCGTAGCAAGACGGAATTCGGACAGCTGGCTCGATAGGCTTTTCAATGTCTCGCCCATATCGGTAATCCCCGTGACGGTTGAGAATTGCGCCATTTGGGCGATAAAGTCGCCGTTTTCCATGGGCGCAAAGGGGTCTTGGTTCTGCAACTGCGTTGTCATGAGGCGCAGAAAGTCTTCTTGGCCGAGCGCGTCTTTCTTCTTGGTGGCCTCAGCCTGCCGGTTCACACCCAGCTTATCCAAGATCGCATTCAAACTCTGGTTTTGTGCAGGATCGATCGAACTCATTAGCTAAAGACTCCTCTATTTGCCCATATTGATTGTACGCATCATCAGCGCACGAATTGTGGTGACCATTTCGACATTGTTCTGGTATTGGCGGTTAGCCTCGAGCATGTCGACCATCTCTTCTTCGGGCTTAACCGCCGCCGAGTAGACGAAACCTTTTTCGTCCGCTTTCGGGTGATCGGGCAGAAAAATACGCTCAGGTTCCCGGTCTAACGGTACGACCTCCACCGCATCGAGAGTGGACATGCCAGACTTTCTAAATTGCTCGGCATATTTGGTTTCAAAAACCGGACGCAAGGCCCGATAGGCCTCTTCGCGCGAGCCAGCCAGGCTACCGGCATTGGCCATATTACTGGCAATCGTGTTGAGGCGGACGAGTTGCGCCCCCATAGCGCGGCCAGCAATATCAAAAATATTATTAATCGGAGCGCCCTTCATTATTCACCTCTTATGGCGGAAATCAGGCCAGCAATGCGGCCATTGAGGAACGACAGTGTTGTTTGATACCGCATGGCATTTTCCGAGAACTGCATTTGCTCAACATTCAGCTCGACCGTATTGCCATCCAAAGACGGGTTAAGGGGCACACGATAATGAACACCGTTCGGGTTCAAGGGGCGATAAGTGGGTAAATGTTGATCATCGGTGATCGACAGAGGCCCACTGCGCTCTAATTTGCTCATTTCTTCGTTAAAATCGATGTCGCGCGCTTTGTAATGCGGCGTCGCAGCGTTGGCGATATTGGACGCCAGAATGGTGTTGCGCTGCGACCGCAACGCTAATGCAGAGGCATGAAATGCCAAATTATCTGCAATTTTTTCCATTCCAATGTATCCTTCCAAGACACGATTTTTCTGACGAAAATGCTTTCGATTGGTCTGGAATTTGCAAAATGAATGCCAAATTGAAGGGAGATTGAAAAAAGATGAACGCCTCAGAAGAAGACCTGAAGCCACGGCGTGGTTATCTCCGGCGCCTGCCACCAGAAATTGAATCCTTGCGCGATCGCATTGTTGATCGCTTTACCGGACAGCCTTTGAGCGAAATTTCGGCCTTTGTTCAGAAAGTTCTCGCTTCAGAAAAAAATGAAGTGAACCGGATCGCCGCGCTGGCGGCACGGGTGGTTTTGATCCGTGATCATGTGAATGAAGTTATTCGGCTGAACAACCCCTCCTTTTTAAAGCCGACACCAGAAGCCGCGATCACCGACGACAGTGCCGAGGCCCCGGCCGAGCATGTCGTCATGGTGGCGAACGAGGACGCCGTACTACAAGACGGTATGCGGCGCGTTAAGATTATTGAAGACAGTACAGTACATGACGTCCTATTTCCGGCCGGTATAACTGTTGATGTAAAGGAAGCAGATGCCGAACGTCTAACGTCATCGGGCAAGGCTGAGTATATCGAAGTTACAGCCAGCGAAACCACTGAAACGCAAACCTCGGAGGTCATTGACCACGAGGACGCGGCAGCAACGCCAGACGCTGAGCCAGATGCTGACCCAGCTAGCGGCGCGCCAGAGGCGGCGACAGAGTCTAACGAAAATAGTGAAGATACCGAAGACGCCAGTGCCGAACCGAATAGTACCGAAGAGGCCGACGACGAAGAGGCCAGTGCCGAGGAGACTAGTGCCGCAGACGAAGACAAGCAGAAAGGTGATTAATGGTGATCGCCAGTCCGCGTGAAAGCTCCATTTTGACACTTGGGCTGATGCTGGTACTGGCCACGAGCCTCACAGCTTGCGACAGCTTGGTGCGCTTTTCCTATGATAAATATAGTTGCACCAAAAACGCCCTCGGCATTGAAACGATCGAAATCCAAACCCGCTCGGGACTGCATCAAGCTTTCGTCACGCGCTTTGGCGAAATCGACAAGATGGCTGCCGCAATCACCGTTGAAAAGATTACGCTTTCGCATGACCTATTTAGCATCGAACTTGATCAACATACCAAGCAAATAGCCGCGCTAACAGCGGATACGTATTACACCCTCTCCTGCCAAGCTCAGAAGCGTTTTGCTATGTAAGAAACTTTGCTGATCAGCCGCGTTCGGGGCCGTGAAATTTCACGATCGCATCGGCCTGATCAGCTGACACACCCGTCGCTTCGACAATCTCGGCGCGCCGTGCGCCTCGTTTGGCCATTTCAATGGCCCGCGACAGCTGCTCTTGCTCAGTCATGACCTCTGCGAGCCGCGCCAGGTCGGCCCTCATGGTTTCAATCTGCCGCGCCAGCGCCGCAATATCGGGACTAATTTTCTCAACCACATTGTCAAGATTGATCTGGATCTCTGCTTGTTCTTGCGTCGGCATATCGATTTGCGATAATGCGGTCTGCATCGCCAGTAAGCGTTTGCCCGTTTGCTCATGCTGCCACTCGAGCTCGCGCTTGAGGCGACCTAGCAGCCGCGCCTGCCTAAACATGGCGATCAGCGCCAGCAGTGCCACGAGGCTCATGCCGACCAGAATAAAAAACGGCAAGCCAGACACGGAGCTGTAAAACTCGAGCATTTTCTCCAGATTTTTCTGCATCAGGCTCCCCCAATTTGCCCCTATTATGAGGACTGTTCGACCCGTTCGGCAAGACTTCTGTTCAACTCGCTCACCCAAGACAAGCGCGCATTGACTTGCGCCTGAAGCTGCGCCAATCGTTCAACGAGGCGCGCCAAGCGGTCTTTGGCATTTTGTAAATCTTCTGGCTCGAAGGAATTGAGGCGCGACCAATTATCCTTGATCAATGTCTCGGTCGCGGCCATCTCGAGCTTGAAAGCTTCAGGATCAGACAAACGCAAAAAGGCCTGTTCGATTCGATCCTCGAACAAACTCAATAAAGCGTCTAGATCCTCTCCCCCGGGCATACTCAACCCTTACGGAAGAATGATTAAGATTTCAAGTCCCGATAAGCGTCCATCAAAGCGTCTGAAACGCGATCGAGATCAACCGGATATTCGCCCCGCGAAATCGCATCTTTAATACGACTGACGGCTTCCATGTCGATGGGGGGTGCGCTGGCCATTTGGCTTATAGCAGATCCCTTAACATTGACGACGTCGGCAGTCGAACTGGCAACGGCCGAACTCGCGGCAGCGCCTGATTTTACAGCTGCGGGCTTAGCCCTCACTTGCTGAGGGTCTACCCGATTAACGGTGTTTTTAATCGAATCAACCATCTGACTACACTCCTACAACACTAGTTACGACCTACATTGCGCCCGTTTTAGCTGCCGTAGCAACTTTTTTAGCACCGATGACAAAAAAATGCTGCTTTTTGCCATTTTTGAGGTTTTCCACCTCAATAAAGTCATGCATTTGGCCATTTTCAAGTGCTTTGCCAGATGTCACAACCGAAATTTGTCCAAGCTTATGCTCTATTTCGACCAATTGGCCGCTTTCGATCACCCAATCGGGGTGCAAATGCCGTGCCTGAACAGGCTGACCGAGGCTCAGCGCCCGCTTTACCCGCCGTCCGATCACCTGCTTCAGACTTGAAAAGCCCGCTGGCGCCGCCCGCGATGACAGTTTCTCAATTTTTACGTGGTCTTTTGTTAAAATCTCGCCCGAGGCAACGCTTTGGACGAGCACGACGCGTTGCACTAGGTCTTGATTAGCTAGCTGGCCATCCGACACCGGCTCGTTAATAGGGGTAGCATTGACCACACTGGTCCGCACATGCACCGACCACGAGCGCGGGGCCGCGCAATTCACCCGCATCGTCCGCCAGGAGGCTCCAATAGGTTCTACTGTGAGATCCGTATCGCAAGGATAAAACAGACGCTCGTCGCCTAACAAAACAGCGCCGCGCTTCCCCGATAATGCCAGTTGTGCTTCGATGGCGCGCTTAATATCGGCGCCGCTCACCACCTTGGTCGCTGCAACAACCGGGACGGCCGCTATCATGGCCAGCAGCGCCACCAGGAAAAATAGAAAATATTTGCGCTTAGAAACCATTGAAATAGATATGCCCCGACCGACCGCTGGCGGCGCTTTGTGTGCCTTGTGTCGACTTCCCAACAATCATGGCATGAATTTCATTGACCGATGGCAAATGCAAAGTTCGCCCAGCATAGAGAAAATGCGGGTTGCCGCGCACAAAAGCGTGGCTATTGCGGCTGACAATCGCTAGCTCCAGAAAGCGTTTATTCAAACCACTGGCGCCATAATAGCTGGCAATGATTTTTGACAAAGTCTCGTTCGGTTTAACTTTGTGCTTGGCATTGTAATCGGGATCGCGGGCGAATTTATTGTCGCCGCTGGCGGCACTTCCCACATTATGCGCGGGGGATGTCAAAACAACAATTGGTTCGGCAGCAAAGGCCGAACTCGCCGTCAGCACAGTCGACAAAGCAACCAAGCGTGCAAATGAGGAATACATTAGTTAACCTCCATAAATCTCGTATCGCGGCCAACCAAGCCGTTTAAATCCTTATCACCATCAAGTGGCAAGACATAGGCACGGTCGTCTTCCAAGCGGGTCACGCGTACAATATTCCAACTGCCGACTTGGTCGGGAATAACCGCCAGCTGCTGTTCACGCAAGCCATGGCGACGGCCTAAATCGACATAATAATTATTATTCACCCGCGCCAGACGGCCGCTTCGCGGCAGACACGCCAGCTCAATCATAACATCATCAATGAAAGGACGAAGCTCCGGCATCAGTGCACGCAAACGGTCTTCGCGGCCAGGGTTGGCCAGCAAATTAATTGGCTCAAAAAAACTGTCGAAGCTACCCATTAATTCTTTTTCAAAACGGTGCGTCTTGGCGGTTTTGAAATCGGGCCCAGCATAAAAAGTCAGCTCGACAGTCAGGACGAGCTGGTTCTTGTCGGCGATACCATAAAACCGATCTTTTTTCGCCGCGAGGGTGATGCGGCTGACCAAAGCATAGTCACCATGCGACGTCGCGCGCGCTGCCAGCAAAGCGTTATAGTCCATCGCTCCACCATTATTTTGCATCGCTTTGACGTCAAAAGACTGGCTTGAATTATCAACCACGGCAACTTGGGGATCACCCGCAACACCGTCGAGCACCTCGCGCCATGCCAATTGAACGGCGCGGCTTGACCAGACGGGAACATTTTGACTGACATAGATTTCGGGCTGAAAAATTTCCACTTGGCGCATAATGTTGGTCGGACAAGCGCGATCAGCATGCGATGAAACCGCAACCCGCAGACGCATCTCATAATGATCTTGCTTCCGTCCATCTTCGATAATCGTATAGTCAAGAATTTCGCCGGCTGGACGCACGATTACGGCCTCATTTAACGCGGTTTCGCTGTCGAGAGCGGAGTATCCATCGACAGATGCCGCGCCTTGTAAGGCCGCAAGGTACAGTGCTTCATTTAGCGCCAAACGCCGTATATCTTCAATTGGCTTACTATCGTCATAAACAACCCGCCCCGTGACCTCAACGAGACGTGCGCCCTCGGGCGCCACCTCGGTCGCACCAATGGCGCCGCTTCCGATGCAGAGCGCGAGACACAAGATTGTCAGCTGACGAACCATATCACTAAATCTTAGCTATATTTACGAACCGACTTCATCAGCCCAGCGACCATCGACTTGTCTAGTTCGAGAACAATTTCATAAGTGTCCTCGCCGGTCGGGTTGATACGAACCGTACGGGCGCCCCGAATAATTCCGGTAACAACGCCTCGGAAAGTGTCGTTTTGCACCATCAAATCAATGACCGTGGTATTGCCATCTACTTTCAAACCATGGATTTGCTCAGCTAGGTCACGCATTGCGGCCATGCGAGCAGCGCGAATGGCCATCAAACGGCGTTGCGCTTCATTGCGCCCAGGCTGAGTTGAAACAACCGCATAACCAATGGCGGTGATGGTGTTGACAGCATAGACCGAAGCATCGGCGCCAGCGCTCGCATCGCGCTCTAATTTCAAACGATAGCCACCCGGTGCGACAGGGCCGCAGGAGGCAATAAGAGTACTGGCGAGAATAAGGGTCGTCAGTTTTACGAATTGGGACATGTTCATTTACTCCGCTAATTACATGGCAAGTGCCAAATATCGTCCCTTGGGATGCATTATCCGTGCCAGCCCAGCGAAAATAAAAAACTTGCTCGACGCAAACTTGGCACGCCGCTTGCCTCTTTACGGGGTGGCACCGAAACAGCGCCTCGAAAATACCAGTTTTGCAGCAAGGAGCTGGCTATTTATCAAGCGTTTGAGCATTTTTGGTGCCATCTGCGGCCTGCGGGAGCACTCCCGCGACACGAAATTGACACGAGGAGTTTGTCATGGAAATGACACTGCGGCGATTGGGGTATTCAGGGACCAAGTCCTTTCTAACAGGTATCAGCCTGCCCGTCGGGATTTTGGCGCTGATCGCGATGATGGTTTTGCCTTTACCGCCCGTCCTCCTCGATTTGTTTTTCGTCACCAATATTCTCTTTTCCTTGCTGATTTTGATGATTGCCGTGAATACATTCCGGCCCCTCGATTTTTCATCCTTTCCATCTGTACTCCTGATCGCCACGGTTCTGCGCTTGGGGTTGAACGTGGCCTCAACCCGCGTCGTGCTCAGTGAAGGGCATACAGGCACGGACGCGGCGGGCAATGTTATCGAAGCCTTTGGCGAGTTTGTCATTTCCGGTAATTATGCAGTCGGCCTGTTTGTTTTCATTATCTTGATCATTATCAATCTCGTGGTGATCACCCGTGGTGCTGGCCGCGTCTCAGAAGTTTCGGCCCGCTTCACCTTGGATGCCATGCCAGGCAAGCAAATGGCAATTGACGCCGATCTCAATGCCGGTGTGCTCACCAATGAAGAAGCCACTAAGCGGCGCGAAGAAATTGCTTCTGAAGCCGACTTTTACGGGGCCATGGATGGTGCCTCAAAATTCGTCAAAGGCGACGCCGTCGCCTCAATCCTAATTCTTGCCATTAATGTCGTTGGCGGACTCATTATCGGTTTAGCGCAGCATGACATGGCGATCGACCAAGCGGCGAGCGTTTATGTTTTGCTGTCGATCGGTGATGGTCTGGTAGCGCAAATACCTTCGCTTTTGCTTGCTATCTCAACCGCCATCATCGTGACCCGCGTGTCGTCGACACAAAATATGGCCGAGCATATTGGCAAGCAATTTAGCATTTCGCGGGCTTGGTTGCCCGCTGCTGGCGTCATGTTTTTGATTGGTATGGTCCCTGGCATGCCAAATTTCTTGTTCTTGGTTGCGGCCGGCCTTGCTGTCGCGGCGGCGCTGTATATCCGCCAACTTGAAGAGAACGAAGAGGCTGCTGAGGAGATTAACAACCAAGAAGCCATCGCCGAGAAAAAACCCACCGACATTGATTTGACGGAAATTGCCGATAATGCGCCGATATCGATCCAACTTGGTTTTGGCTTGGTTGAAATGGTCGACGATGATTCAGGTGGGCCGCTGGTGACCCGCGTGACAGGTATACGTCGTCAGGTTTCTAAAGCACTTGGCTTTGTTCTGCCACCCGTGCGCATTCGCGATGACCTCACCCTCGCGTCCAATCAATATCGCGTCCGCATTGGCCAAACCATTGTCGGCGAAGATCAGATTTTCCCCGATCGCCAGCTCGCTATCCCTGGCGAAAATGCAACCGTGAAACTCAATGGTATTGACGTCAAAGATCCGACATTCGGCATGGACGCAATTTGGATCAAACCCAGCCAAGCGGCAGAAGCTGAGGCCAATGGCTACGTCGTTGTCGCCCCGGAGTCCGTTCTGGCCACGCATGTCAGCCAAATCTTATATAAATATGCGCATGAATTAATCGGCCAAGATGATGTCCAGTCATTGCTTGATAATCTCGCCCAATCGGCCCCCAATCTGGTTCAGAGCGTGGTGCCGAAACTTATGCAACTACATGAACTGACAGCCACGATGCGGATCTTACTGCGCGAGCGCGTACCGGTTAGCGACCTGCGCCGCATTCTCGAAAGCGCCGCCGCTCTGGCGGGTCGGAACCTATCGATGCCCGATTTGGCCGAAGCACTAAGGCCTGATCTTGCAGGCTTGTTGATCCAACAAGTCGCGCCGTTAAACCAGCCCCTGCCCGTGATCACGCTGGCTGGTGAACTGGAGCATATGATTATTCAGATGGCGCGTCAGAATAATGATCAAGAAATTATGCTCGACGCATCGCTGACGCAACGCTTGATGCAAAGCATTTCAGAGGTCAGCGAACGCCTATCGGCGGAAGGACGGCAAGCCGTTCTCGTCACCTCGCCGGTTATTCGCCGTAAACTTTCTAACCTCATTCATCAACATATTGACGATCTTATTGTCTTATCTTTCGCCGAGCTGCCTGACAGCCGCAAGGTCGATGTCGTCGCTACCATTGGCGACAACCAAGCCCAAACCCGATAGGAGACCAGAACCATGCCACGCTTAACCGTCACCGCCATCGACAGCTTGACTGCGATGGAAGAAATTGTGAGCAAACTCGGTGAGGATGCCGTCATCCTGTCGACCCGCAAAATCAGGGGCCAAGTCGAGATCAGTGCGAGCAATGATCCCGTTCCAGGTGGCCTCCCACCGCGCAAATCCCGTACTACGAAAATGAGCACGAGTTTCACGGATGTTGTCACGCAGGCTGATCAAAGCTTACTCCAAATGCCAGCCAAAGATATCGCGGCCGAACAATCTGTGCGCCGTGAGATTCATGAGCAAGTAATTGACGAGGCGATCGACCTCGACGAGCTGACGTTCGACCACGAGCCTACCGGGCAAGAGCCCAATGTGATTGACTTCGACACCGTCGCCGCGAAGCCTGTCGCCCCCCCTCGACCAACGGATAGCCATTATCACGCCCTCGCCAAAGAGATTGCGCAATTGCGCCGGCAGATCAGCGGCATGGTCGTGACCGAAGCTACCGCGTTGCGCCATGAAATTGGCAACAGCCTGACCATGCGTTTAAAAACCGCGGGATTTTCCAACGCCGTTCTTGAGCGCTTTGGTCATGTCATGCGCCACCTTTCCGAAACCGAGGCACAATCCGCTTTTATCGCCGCTGTGGCTGAAACCGTCGCAGTGAATAGCGCCTTTAGCCTTCTCGACACTGATATTTATATCATCGCAGGGCCGCATGGCGCCGGAAAAACGAGCCTGGCCGCCAAACTTGCCGCCCAGCTGTCGGACGATATCGCCCGCCTGTCATTGGCCAGCCATGAATTAACCAGCGGCGGCCAAAATAGTTGTCGCAATAATGCGCGCTTATTAAACCTCCCCTTTGTCGATTTAACTCTCGGCCTTGATCCCGAATTGCTGGCCCAGAATGGCAAGCTGGTGATCGATGCAGGCGCCGATACACGCCGCCTCGAAACCTTGCAAGCGGATCTTGAACGGGCTTTTCCGGAGGCCAAGATATGCCGCATCGTGGCACTTCCGGGTGCCTATAGCACGCAAGCCATAAAGCGGGCGATTGAGAGCTATGGTCAAAATGGCGCATATATTGCACTCACCCGACTGGACGAATGTGAAATTGCCGCTC
>JAYODZ010000065.1:4864-10304 GCA_038106515.1 Rhodobiaceae bacterium | reverse complement strand
CTGCTAAGCGTCCGGATTTTTTGCCGGTAACGGAGGGTCCGCCGCCGCTCGCCATTCTGGAGAAATTCGCCATATCGAGGCCGGCGCAAAAAGCGCGCCCTTCGCCCGAGAGAATGGCACAGCGAACGCTTTTATCAGCTTTCAACTGCTCGCCCGCTTCGATTAGCGCACTGATCATCGCATCATCCAGGGCATTCATTTTATCTGTCCGAATGAGACGGATATGAGCTATATGGTTTTCAACGCTGTAGCTTACGCGATCATTCATGGGTAGTCCTCCTGATGCGTTAGCCTAACCGCTCTGACGAGCGGTGCCTAGTCCGATTGATTGGGATAAAGAGACGCACGTCGATCCTTGTAGTTTTGATAGCCCGTGTCATAGAGCGACGTCATGGCCGTATCGGGTTTATAAATTGTGATCTGGTGGGTTGGCGGCGAGATGACAACACCATCCGCAGAAGCCGCAAGAACAGCGGCGCCATAAGCCGCGTCGCGCTCGGGACGCGACATTACGGGGCGGCCTAATATATCAGCAATAATCTGGCACAAGAGGGGCTGCGCGCTGCCGCCCCCGAGAAGCCCAATCGGCGTTTCGCCAAGATTTTTACCGCAGTCGGGCAAGCTGTCATAAATTTCGCGGAAGCAATAGCCTATCCCCTCGATCGCGGCGCGGGCGAGGTCGCCAATATCGCTGGCGCGGGTCATGTTCACGAAGCTGGCGGTGAGATCGGCGCGCCATAACGGCGCTCTTTCGCCATTGAGATAGGGGTAAAATTGCACACCGCCAGCGCCAGCAGGGCTTTGCGTGGCGGCATCGTAAAAAGCTTGGGCAGACGTAAAAAAGCGGGCGGCAACCCAATTTAAGGCCGTCATGCATTGGTTCATGCCCGCCGCATAATAGGCCTGCTCGCTCTCGAGGTGTGGATAGAGCGACACGGGTGGCATTGGCTGGCGATCTGCCGTTACTCGCGAGACGACGCCTGCCGAGGCCAATTTAAGGGTTGTCTGCCCAGTTTGTGGTTGTCCCCAGCAGAGCCATTCAATCGATGTGTCGATGCTACCGACCACGATTTTTATATTTTGCGGCAAGCCCCAGCGGGCAGCGAGTTCGGCTTTTAACGCGCCGGCTTCGGTTGCTGGGGCGACTATGCGCGGCAGTTGTGCCAGGCTTAAACCCGCCATCTCAAGCAATGCTAGGCTCCAGTCGCAGGTTTGGTAATTCATCAACATGCCGCCGCAGGCATCGCCTGGATCGGTGAGCCGATCCCCGGTCAGTCGGCCGCGCAGCCAATCCTTGGCAAAGCTAATATGATCGAGTTGCCGCCATGTCTCGGGCTCGTATTGGCGGAGCCATAGTAAATGCGCTAACGACCAAGTGGCGCTGGGCTGGTTGCCTGTCTCTCTGAGGGGGAGCGCACCGAGACTTGGTACCAGAGATGCCGCGCGTTGATCGCTCCATAAAATGGCTGGTCGCAATGGCGCATCTTGTTCGTCGCATAATACGGCGATATGTGCCCCCGCTGTGATGGACAGCGCCCTTATCAATTGCATGTTGTCGCCGAGTTCGGATTTCAGGCCTGATAAAGCGGTATCGAGTGCATGCCACCAATCCAGTGGGTTTTGTTCGGCATAAGCGGGATGAGGGGTTTGCGTCGCTAGAGGCAACTGCGTGAGCGCATGCTGATGCCCAGCATCGTCTACGAGGCACAATTTGAGGCTACTGAGCCCGAGATCCAGTCCCAAATACATGGACGCAACTTTAGCTTACCATTATCGCCACAGCTAGAGGCGGCGACAGGAAGCAATGGACAAACACAAAAGGGCGTCCTTGCGGACGCCCCCGTGACTGGTTTGATCAACCAAATCGCTTATTTCGCGTGCCCAAGGACCGCGAAGGTTGCTCCACGTCCTTGATTCGCAATGGCTTTGGCTCTCAAACCTGATAAATCACTAGACAATGGATCACCTCCTTTCGGTTGTTAATAACGAATCAGATTTTACGGTTATTCGATCCAAATAACCATCATTTTACGAGGTTGGAGTATGAGCGTGGCGAAGCCGATTTGTGCAAGCTGGATAATTCGGGCATAGTCCGGTCAGACATGGAGTAGAGAAATCATGGCCAAATATCAGATTATTCCGGTGACACCTTTTGAGCAGAACTGCACGGTTTTTTGGAACGAAGAGACCATGCATGGCGGTATTGTTGACCCCGGCGGCGATCTGGCGACCATCGAAGCATTTTTGACTGAAAATGGTATCACTCTGGATAAGATTTTAGTAACCCATGGCCATCTTGACCATGCTGGCGCGGTGGCGGTTTTGGCGCGCAAATATGCCTTGCCGATTATCGGCCCGCATCGTGATGACCAATTTTGGATCGATAATATGCCGCAACAAGCGCAACAATTTGGCTTTCCGGAAACCGAGAGCTTTGAAGCCGATGAGTGGCTCGAGCATGGTGGCGCCGTTGAGGTGGCCGGCATTCGCTTTGAGGTTCTGCATTGTCCAGGACACACCCCCGGGCACGTCGTTTTCTATCAACCGCAGGATAATGTTGCCATGGTTGGCGATGTCTTATTCAAAGGCTCAATCGGTCGGACTGACTTTCCCAAAGGTGATTTCAACCAGCTTATCAGTTCGATTACCGAACGGCTGTGGCCGCTTGGCGATGAGGTGACGTTTATTCCAGGGCATGGGCCAGTTTCAACTTTTGGCGCCGAACGGAAAACCAATCCCTTTGTTTCGGATATGGCGCTCGGTTAATGCTATTTGAACTACACCCGCAACTCGCTAACGATAGCTATGCCGTTGGCAATACGCAGCACTGTATGATCAGGTTGGCGCGCGACAGCCGTTTCTTGTGGCTGCTTGCTATCCCGCGCTATGAGGGTTGCCGCGAGTGGCATGCCCTCCCACCCGCCGTCGCCGTCGACATATTCCAAGAGGTTGCAGCGCTCGCGACATGGGCCGAAGCCTATAGCGGCGCGGATAAGATGAATATCGCCGCGCTTGGTAATCAGGTGCCGCAACTGCACATCCATATTGTTGCACGTCACATTGGCGATGCCGCCTGGCCCAACCCAATTTGGGGTTCTGGGCCAATGCAACCTTACACAGATGAACGGCGGATCGAGATTAGTGCGGCACTTAAAAATGCCCTCGCATTGACGGATTAAATTTCGTATTGCTTGTTAATTGCGATCGCCGCTCTAATTCTAGCAAATGTCACAGATCACCCTAGCAAGTTTTAAATCGCCACTGCGCGCTTTGGTTTTTGGTGCCAATGGCGGGCTTGGCGCGGCGTTTGTTTCGCTGTTGCGCGCCAGCCCGAATGTCGAGATTTGCTTCGCTTCGTCACGACAAGCGAGCGATGATACGATGCCGCTCGATTTAACCGATGAGGCAGCCATCGCGGCCTACGCGGCTAGTTTGGAAGCGAACGGGCCATTAAATTTGGTGATCAATGCCAGCGGGCTTTTGCATCGCGGAACATTTCAACCCGAAAAACGTCTGTCGCAAATCTCGACCGAAGCGATGCTGCAATCTTTTGCCGTCAATAGCATCGCGCCGGCTTTAATTAATCGGTATTTTGTACCGCTTTTGCCGCGGACAGGTAAGTCGGTCATTGCGCATCTTTCGGCTCGCGTTGGATCGATATCGGATAATCGCCTTGGCGGCTGGTACAGTTATCGTGCCGCCAAGGCGGCGCAGAACATGATCACACGGACAACCGCCATTGAGGTGGCGAGACGTTACCCCGAGGCGTTGATCATTGGTTTGCATCCCGGGACAGTCGATACTCAGTTATCAAAGCCTTTTCAATCTGGGGTGGATGAAGGACGCTTATTCTCGTCACAGGATGCGGCCATCCGTTTGCTGCAGGTTATCGACGGTTTGTCGGCAGAGGATTCAGGCAACGTTTTCGCCTATGACGGGCAGGCTGTTCCGTTTTAAGCATTGCCACTGGGCGGGGAGTAGATATCGGCTCTCGTAACGCTCTCCAGCGCTGTTTCCAGAAGTGTGGTTGCGAGGTCTGAAGTGACATCGGTGCTGGCGGCGATCATGCGGGCACGCACCGCGAGCGCCATAGCGAGCGCTTGCAAGACATCGCCGTTGGACATCGGATCGCGTCGGACTTCGCGGCTGATGGTCTCGAGCGTGTCGCCAAGAAGTTGATGCACGCGGACAGCTGACTCGGTTGAAGGATGTAGCGCAAATTCAATATCCAGCTTGTCGCCTGTATCGGTTATTGCGGTAAATGGGAGTGGGCGTGCCATAAATAATCTCCAGATTATTGTTGTTTCGATACTCTACTAAAGTGCATTCCAATGTGATTTACAACTCAAGGTCTATGTCGCAACGCGCTCCAGCGACGATAAGAAACGCTGCGATTGGGTTGCGATTTCTTGTTTTTGATCATCCGGCATTTTGTTTAAGTTTTTATAAACAAGTGCCATGCGTGGATTTTTCGACAAAAGCGCGGCATGCCGCATAATGAAATCCCAATACAAATAGTTAAACGGGCAGGCGGCCGCACCGCGTTTTTCTTTCACATTGTATGTGCAGCTGCCGCAGTAATTCGACATGCGATTGATGTAAGCGCCGGACGCCGCATAGGGTTTAGAGCCAACGATGCCGCCATCGGCGAACAGCGCCATGCCATGGGTGTTGGGTAATTCGACCCATTGATAAGCGTCGGCATAAACTTCTAAATACCATTGGTTAACGGCCTCCGGGGAGAGACCAGCCAGCAGAGCAAAATTGCCGGTAATCATTAGCCGTTGAATATGATGCGCGTAAGCATAATCTCGCGTCGCTGTGACGGCCTCGCGCAAACACGCCATCTCCGTCTCGCCCGAGTAGTAAAACGCCGGTAGCGGGGCGGTGTGGTCGAGAGCATTCAACGCCTCATAAGCGGGCATTTTGAGCCAGTAAATGCCGCGAATAAATTCGCGCCAGCCCAGAACCTGACGGACAAAGCCCTCGACCGCATTGATCGGTGCTTTTCCTGCCCGCAGACGTGCCTCGGCAGCATGGCAAACTTCCAGTGGATCAAGTAAGCCCATATTTAAGGCTGTCGAGATCAAGCTATGGTACAGCGTCGTCTCGCCGACCGCCATTGCATCTTGATAGGTGCCAAAATTGGCCAGGCAGTGATCGAGAAAAAAATCCAACACTTCATTCGCCTGATCAGGTGTGATCGGCCAGAAAAAATGTTCGACGCTGCCGAAGTGGTCGGCGAAGGTGAGGTCGACAAATTGTCGTAAATCTTCGAATTCAGTGCCATAGTTGAAGCTCGGGCGCTGGGGTGGGTGGACGTTGGCCGGTAATTTTTTTCGGTTTTCGCTATCGAAATTCCACTGCCCGCCAAGTGGTTGATCACCATCCATCAGCAGGCCAGTTTGTTTGCGCAGGTCGCGGTAGAAAAACTCCATGC
>JAYODZ010000065.1:0-4854 GCA_038106515.1 Rhodobiaceae bacterium | reverse complement strand
TTTCGCCCAGTCGGCAAAAGCGGCTCGCGATGTGATGAAGCGATCATCCTCGAGAATTTCAAGATCAATGTCGTCTAGAGACTGCATCATCTGAAGCAGGCGATGCTCGCCGGGCGCGGTAGCAATGGCGGTCGCCAGGCCGGTCTCACGCCGCGCCCGGGCCAGCATGCTGGCATAGTCATGCGGTGGGTCCTCGTCATAGCGGTAATAGATAACGGAAAAGCCGTCATGCCTCAGGGACTGCGCGAAGTGCCGCATGGCGGCAAATATCAGTAGAATTTTTTGCTTATGATGGCGGACATAGCTTGCTTCTTGCGGCATTTCGGCCATCACCACGACGTCGCCGCTCTGGTAATCGCGAAGGCTAGCAAGTGACTTCGACAGTTGGTCACCCAATACTGGGCGCAGAACTGACATTAGGCGGTTCGCTTTCTCCGGCAACGCTCGGAGCAATAACGCACTTCTTCCCAGTTGCGCAACCATTTACGACGCCAAACAAAAGGTCGCTGGCACGCTGGGCAGATTTTCTGCGGCAGGTCGGATTTTAGCCTCGTTTTCATGCAAAATGATTTAGAGCGATCTAAATTATTTTCAAACAAGCGTGTTATCGTATTGAGCCTATTGGGCGGCTTAGGCTATACGAGGGAGAGAGAAATTTTATGACCCTTAAGCGAGCCATTCAGTCGCGCCTTATGCGCCTTTTTGCGAGTTCTCAGTTTCGGAATTTAAAACGCCGCTGGTCGGGCTTGAAACGCAAGCTGATGCGGGCCGAACCGACAGTACATTTTTTCTGTCAACTCGATGATCCCTATAGCTATTTGTTGGCGCAGCAGATGCTGGACGTGAAAAATCGCTACGCGATTGATCTTAAGTTTCATTTGGTAAGTCAGCCAAGTGATGCGGCGGCTCCCGAGCGGGCGGCGCTGGAGGCTTATTCTTTGAAAGATGCCAAGGAAATAGCGCCATTTTACAAACTTAAGTTTCCGAATGTGTCGGCCACGCCGTCGCACACGAGCTTCCAGATCGCTTTGCGGGCCCTTGTGGCGCATGCCAGCTTTAATAAAGAGACGCTCGAAATCATGGCGCAATATTGGGCTAATGACACGCAAGGCTTAAAGAAGCGGCCACTTTTCAGCGCTGGCGAGGCCGAAAGCCGCCTGCAGGAAGACACCGAGCTGCGCGATAGCTTAGGTCATTATCTCGGTGGCACTTTATATTTTGAAGGTGAGTGGTATTGGGGCATTGACCGGCTTCCCTATCTCGAAGATCGCTTAACAAAAGCTAAGCTGAAACTTGTTGGTGCGAAAAATGTCAGTCATTTCCAAAAGCGGCCGACCTTTATGTCGAAACCGGCGAAACGGCGCCTGACGGTTGAGTTTTACCCCTCTATCCGGTCGCCCTATAGCTATTTAGCAATGCCGGAAATGATGGATTTACCAAATCACTACCCAGTTAATGTGGTGTGGCGGCCGGTTATGCCCATGGTCATGCGTGGGCTTCCCGTTCCGCCCAATAAAGGATTTTATATTATCCAAGACGCCAAGCGCGAAGCTGATCGCATTGGGGTTCCGTTTGGCAATATTTGCGATCCGGTTGGCACGCCGGTAAGGCGCGGTTTCTCCCTATTCCCTTATGCTAACGCTTTGGGGCGCGGGCCAGAATATTTATACGCTTTTTGTCAGCTGGCTTGGTCGGAAGGCCGCGATATGAGCCGCGACCAAAACCTTAAATTGGCGATTGAGCGGGCTGGTCTGGATTGGGATGGGGTTGGTAATTATCTCGATAACCCTGCATGGGAAGATGAGATCGAAGCCAATCGCGTGCAAGTCATGAAAAGCGGCCTGTGGGGGGTTCCGAGTTATCGTCTTTTGGGTGCGCGTGGCCGCGAAATCTATGCCGGCTGGGGGCGCGATCGCATCTGGTTATTGGCGCAATATATCCAAGACGCACTCAGTGAATAAGCCTGCAATTTAGCTTGCACTCGAGCCAATATGTGCCAACATATCGCCAGTTTAACACCAGTTTTTAGGGAGATGTGACATGGATAATTGTCTGAAATTTTATATTGATGGCCAATGGGTTGAGCCTAGCGATCCAAAACCTTTTGACGTGATTAACCCCGCCAATGAGCAAGTGATTGGGCAAATCATGATGGGCAATAAGGACGACGTCAATAAAGCCGTCGCTGCCGCCAAAAAAGCCTTTGCAAGTTTCTCGCAGACGACGGTGAAACAGCGTCTGGATCTGATTGATGCCATTTTGGCCGCTTATGGCAAACGCTCAGAGGAAATTGCTGAGACGATTAGCAAAGAAATGGGCGCCCCAATGTGGCTTTCAAAAGCAGCACAGGCCGCTATGGGCATGGCGCATCTGGGTAAAATTCGTGAAGTGTTGGCGAGCTATGAATTCGAGCGGGCTCAAGGCAGCACCATGATCCGCAAGGAGCCTGTCGGTGTATGCGCGCTGATCACGCCATGGAATTGGCCGATCAATCAGATCGCCTGTAAGGTCGCGCCAGCGATTGCCGCCGGTTGCACGATGGTTTTAAAACCGTCAGAAGTCGCGCCGTTGAATGCCGCCCTGTGGGCCGAGATTTTGGACGATGCGGGCGTACCAGCTGGTGTTTTCAATCTTGTTAATGGTGATGGGCCGACGGTTGGGGAGGCGCTATCGTCGCACCCAGATATTGATATGGTGTCTTTCACGGGTTCAACCCGCGCCGGCACGCAGGTCGCGATTGCGGCAGCGCCGACGGTCAAGCGCGTCTGCCAAGAGCTGGGTGGCAAGTCGGCCAATATTATTCTTGATGACGCCGATTTCGAAAAGTCGGTTGCCCATGGTGTACAGTCTTGCTTCATGAATTCGGGGCAGTCCTGTAATGCGCCGACGCGGATGCTTGTGCCTGCCAAGCGGCATGATGAAGTTGTGCAAATCGCAAAAGCGGCAGCGGCAAAGGTTAAGGTCGGTGATCCCACGGCTGGCGATACAACCATTGGTCCTGTTGTTAGCGAGGTGCAATTCAATAAAATCCAAGGTTTGATCGAAAAAGCGATCGAAGAAGGCGCTGAATTGGTTGCTGGTGGACCTGGTAAGCCGGATGGTTTAAATGCTGGCTATTACGTTAAGCCGACGATTTTTGCTAATGTTACCAATGATATGACAATCGCGCGCGAAGAAGTTTTCGGGCCGGTTCTGTCGATTCTCAAATATGACAGCGAAGAACAAGCCATCGAGATTGCCAATGACACGGTTTACGGCCTGTCGGGCTATGTCCAATCGGGCGATGTTGAGCATGCGCGTCGTGTGGCGTCACAATTGCGCACGGGTAACGTCCATTTGAACGGTGCTGGCCCCGATTTGGGTGCGCCATTTGGTGGCTATAAGCAGTCGGGTAATGGCCGCGAATGGGGCGAGTATGGCTTCGAGGACTTCCTTGAAACCAAAGCCGTCCTCGGTTACGCCGCTGAATAAGGGGTATGGGCGCTTGGACGCCCATATATAGATCGAGGTGTCAACGGTTCACTATACGGTGCGCGATAACATCGCGACGATCACCATCGATCGGCCGGAGGCGCGCAATGCGTTAAACACGCAGACGCGTGAAGAGCTTGGGCGCGCCTTTGAGCGGTTTTCACAAGATGATACGGCGCTTGTTGCGATATTGACGGCAACCGGCGACCGTGTCTTATGTGCCGGCGGCGATCTCAAGGAAATGTCGGATATGCAGCTGAAAGTGCCGCCACCCGATTTTATTCCCTACTGGAACCGAACCGTCCATACCGACAAGCCCGTTATTGTCGCGGTTAATGGTCATGCCTTTGCGGGTGGTTTTTTGCTGACCCAAATGTGCGATTTGTGCATCGCCGCCGAGCATGCGACTTTCGCAATTACCGAGGCCAAGCGTGGCCGCGGTGCGCCCTGGGCAGGGCCCTTACCCTGGCTGATCCCGCCACGTATCGCGATGGAATTGTTGCTTACGGCTGAGCCGATAACGGCGGCGCGGGCCTTCGATATTGGGCTTGTTAATAAGGTTGTGCCGGCCGAGGCGCTGCAAGATGCAGCATGGGAGATGGCGCGGGGCATTGCCGATAATGCCCCGCTATCGGTGCGGGCAGGTAAGCGCATGGTTTATGCTGTCGCAAAAGAGGCGTGGGATCGCTCGCTTGAAATTGGGGAGACGTTGTTCGAGCCGGTTTATCTCAGCGATGACGCGCAAGAAGGCCCGCTGGCTTTTAAAGAAAAACGCAAACCTAATTGGTCCGGCCACTAGGCCGAAAATAATCACATCTCAAAGAGGACGAAGATGATTTCAAATAGCTACCCAATGCTAGATTTTAATCTCGGCGAGGATATACGGATGTTGCGCGATAGCATCCGTAGCTTTGTGGCCAGCGAGCTGGAACCGCGCGCCAACATGATTGACCGGGATGATCAGTTTCCGCGAGATCTTTGGCAGGGGCTGGGCAATCTTGGCGTGCATGGCATTACGGTTTCTGAGGAATATGGCGGCGTACCAATGGGCTATACGGCGCAAGCCATTGTCCTCGAAGAAATTAGCCGCGCCTCGGCATCAGTAGGGCTGTCCTATGGTGCGCACTCAAATTTATGTATCAATCAAATCTACCGTTGGGGCAATGAAGCGCAGAAGCAACGCTATTTGCCGAAGCTGATTTCAGGCGAACATCTAGGGGCGCTGGCGATGTCTGAGCCTGGCGCTGGTTCGGATGTTGTGTCGATGAAATTGCGAGCCGAAGAACGTGGCGATCACTATGTGCTAAATGGCAGTAAAATGTGGATCACCAATGGCCCATCCGCTGATACCTTGGTGGTTTATTCTAAAACTCAGGCCGATGC
>JAYODZ010000064.1:0-10692 GCA_038106515.1 Rhodobiaceae bacterium | reverse complement strand
GAGCGCAGTATTTCGCGACAGGTGACATCATGAAAATTAATGGTAACGAAATTCGTCCCGGGAATGTGGTCAAACATAATGATACAATCTGGGCGGCGGTAAAGGTACAACATGTGAAGCCCGGTAAGGGCGGTGCTTTTGCGCAGGTCGAATTGAAGAACTTGCTTAATGGCTCAAAACTCAATGAACGGTTTCGCTCTTCCGAGACCGTCGAACGCGTTCGCCTTGAACAAAAGGATTATCAATTCCTGTTCGCCAATGATGACACACTCAGTTTCATGGACACCGAAACCTATGACCAAATCGAGCTGGCCCGCGACTTTCTCGGCGAACGCGCTGATTTTCTTCAAGATGGTATGATGGTGGTCGTTGAATCGCATGAGGGCATGCCGATTGGTGTTCAGCTTCCGCAACACGTTACGCTCGAAATTCGCGAAACCGAACCTGTGGTAAAGGGCCAAACCGCGGCCTCATCTTATAAGCCGGCGATCCTCGAAAACGGCGTCCGCGTCATGGTACCACCATTTGTCGAAACGGGTGACCGGATTGTGGTCGACACCGAAGAAGTGACCTATCTACGTCGAGCCGATTAATGGCACTTTTCTCACCCGCTCTGAATGTCATGATGGGCGCCGCCAGCAAAGCGGCGCGCAGTTTGCGGCGTGATTTTGGTGAAGTTGAAAACCTGCAAGTTTCAACCAAAGGCCCTGGTGATTTTGTGTCGCAAGCCGACATTCGGGCGGAAAAAACGATTTTTGAAGAATTATCCCGCGCTCGTCCTGGCTATGGATTTTTGATGGAGGAACGCGGCGCTGTTGAGGGGCCCGACAAAACCCATCGCTGGATCGTCGACCCGCTCGATGGCACGACAAATTTTCTGCACAGTATTCCGATTTTTGCGATTTCGATCGCACTCGAGCGCGAAGGCGCCTTGGTCGCCGGCGTGATTTACAACCCGATCACCGACGAAATGTTCGTCGCTGAACGTGGTGCCGGTGCGTTTTTAAATAATCGCAGACTGCGGGTCTCGGCCCGTAACCGTTTGGCGGATGCCGTCTTTACCACGGGTATTCCGCATCAGGGCAGATCCGAACCCGATAAATTCATGCGCGATATGGACACCCTCTTACCGCAAGTGGCGGGCGTTCGTCGTTTCGGATCAGCCGCACTTGATTTGGCCTTTGTCGCAGCAGGCCGCGTCGATGGTTACTGGGAGCGCGGTCTCAAAGCATGGGACATCGCCGCCGGAGCCGTTATCGTGCAAGAAGCTGGTGGCATGGTCGGCGATATTGATGGCAGCGACGGGTATTTAAACAGTGGTAATATTGTCGCCGCAAACCCTTCACTGTTAAGCGACTTACAAAAACAAATTTGCCGTTAATCGCGACGCCTATTCCGCCGCCGACAAGCCAAATTGCAACTTGGCCAGCTCGGCATAAAGGCCCCCAGCCCGCACCAGCTCGTCATGACGCCCCGACGCCACGACCTGTCCGTGATCCATGACAACAATACGATCGGCCTGCAACACGGTCGCGAGACGGTGGGCAATGACTACAGTGGTGCGACCCCGCATCAACCCCGATAGAGCGTCTTGTACAAGCCGCTCGCTCTGGGCGTCTAGTGCGCTCGTGGCCTCGTCCAGTAAGAGTATTGGAGCGTCGCGCAAAATCGCCCGCGCAATGGCGAGGCGTTGGCGCTGCCCACCCGATAGGTTAACGCCGCGTTCGCCAAGTTGGGTCTCATAGCCTTCCGGCAGGCTTTCGATAAAGTCATGCGCATGTGCGGCTTTAGCAGCCGCAATGACGCTATCTCGGGTGGCTTGCGGCGATCCGAAGCAAATATTGTCGTAAACCGATAGGCCAAAAATAACCGTCTCTTGCGGCACAATCGACATAGCGCGCCGTAAATCAACCGGATCTAGCTGTTTAATATCAAGACCGTCGACACTAACCATACCGGCTTGCCGATCGTAAAAACGCGGCAAAAGCTGGAACACGGTTGACTTACCGGCTCCCGACGGGCCGACCAATGCCACTGTCTCTCCCGGCTCCACCCGAAGCGAGAAGTTTTTCAATGCGGCCTCGCGCGGTCGCGTTGGGTAATAAAAACTGACGGCATCAAAACTCAAAGACCCGGTAACAGGGTGCGCAAGTTTTTTTGGCGTTTCGGGCGCCTGAATTTCAGGTTCAACATCGAGCAATTCCACCAACCGTTCGGTAGCACCAGCCGCGAGTTGCACATCGCCCCAGACTTCAGAGAGTGCGCCGATCGATGTTGCACAGAGCACAGCGTAGAGAATGAATTGGCTCAAAAGACCGCCAGTCATTTTACCATCCATCACATCTTGCGCGCCGACCCGCAACAAGCCAACAACGCCCGCAAACACAAGTACGATCGCCAACGCCGTCAGCAAGGCGCGCGCTAAAATCCGCCGCCGCGCAACAAAGAAGGACGCCTCAACGGCATCTCCATAACGCTGTCGATCACTCTCCTCATTCGTGAAAGCCTGCACGATTTGCATCGCCGAGAGACTTTCGGCGGCATGTGCGCTGGTATCAGCCAAACGATCTTGGCTGGCACGCGACAAACGGCGAACCAAGCGCCCAAATACGATCACGGGAATGATAATCAAGGGCAAAGCCAACGCCGCCATGGACGACAGTTTCAGACTGGTAAAGACCAGCATCGCCGCCGAACCGATAAACATGAAAAAATTACGTAAAGCAATCGAAGCCGAAGACCCGACAACCGTTTTGATTAGGGTGGTATCAGCGGTCAAACGCGACAGCACCTCACCAGTTCGCACGGTTTCAAAAAAAGCTGGGCTCAGCCGCGTGACATGATCATAAACGGCACGACGCAAATCCGCCGTCACCCGCTCTCCCAACCATGACACAAAATAAAAGCGGATAGCGCTGGCCAAGCCAAGCGCAATCGCCACCACCATCATGGCTAAAAAATAACGATCAATCACCCCGCTGTCGGTCGCAGAGAAGCCTTGGTCGATCAGATACCGAGCCGCTATAGGAATAACCAAGGCCGATAAGGTCGCCACCACCAGCGCCACCAGAGCGCCGACCAACATCAACGGATAACGTAAGACAAAAGGCATTAAGGCCATCAGCGGTTGCAGCTTCGCCGATCGTCCGCGCCGCTTCGCCTGCTCTTCTAATGTGAGGCCGGAATTATCCTGCATAATTGCTCGTTTTTCCTTTATCTTCGGGGGTGTTTATATCAGTCTAGGCCGCGAATGGCCATGCGCCAAAACTTCTTTCTTTAGGCTTATCAACGGCGCCCAAGCACCGAGTTACAGGATACCGATCAGGGCTTGCCTTTCAGCCCTAGCTAGGTTAAGAAACGCGCCTAGAGAGTTATGAAGGATTTCGCCATGAAAAAGGACATCCACCCAGATTATCACATGATCACCGTCGTGATGAATGATGGTTCGAGCTATCAAACACGCTCAACCTATGGTGAAGAAGGGGCGACCCTGACGCTGGATATTGATCCAACAACCCACCCTGCCTGGACCAAAGGTCAGCAAACGCTGGTTGACCGCGGTGGCCGGGTCAGCCGCTTTAACAAGAAATTCGACGGTTTTATCGGCTCCTAAGTTCGATCGACTAGGTTTTGAACAGGGCTTCCGCGGCAGCGTGGGAGCCCTGTTTGTTATTAAGCGCAGCTTCGCTCCGTTTAATTTCTGCCGCAAGAACAGCCACCCGTTCAACAAGCTCATCACGGCTATAGCGCCCTAAATCTTCTTGTTGCAACGCTATTAGCACATCACTTGGCTTTGGTTCTTCGATCTCGCTCATAACCCTCTCCCGCGCCTGCCAAGCTCTTCGATAGGCTTGCCTTGATAATACCGAACAGTCTAGAAAAGGTTATCAGGACTGACCAGAGGAAAAATATGACTGAAGAAACGCTGATGCGTGCGATTGCTGTGGGCCCCGAAAAAACCGCGGAAAGCCTCATTATAACTGAGGTCGCAATTCCTTCGCCAAAACCCGATGAAATATTAGTACGGGTTCGCGCCGCCGGCGTTAATCGTGGTGACTGTTATCAACGCATGGGGTTTTACCCTCCGCCCCCCGGAGCTTCTGATATTATGGGGTTAGAGTTCGCAGGCGAGGTGGTTGCCACTGGATCAAGCGCCAAAAAATGGAGAATCGGAGATCGTATCGCGGCGCTTGTCGCTGGCGGCGGGTATGCCGAATATGCTTGCGTGCATCAAGATCACGCGCTCGCCATCCCCGAAGATATGGATTACGTCGCGGCCGCAAGCTTACCCGAAACAATTTTCACCGTCTGGGCAAATGTCTTTGAACACGCTTATCTCGACGCCGGTGAAACCTTACTGATCCATGGCGGTAGCAGTGGCATTGGCGTAACCGCCATTCAAATGGCCAAATTACGCGGTGCCACGGTCTTAGTGACCGCTGGCTCGGACGAGAAATGTGCCGCCTGCCGCGCGCTCGGGGCTGATCTGGCAATTAATTATCGCAGTCACGATTTCGTCGAAGAGGTTAAAAGCGCGACGCAAGGTAACGGTGCCAATGTCATTCTCGACATGGTGGGAGGCGACTATGTGGCGCGCAATATAGCCGCCAGTGCACGCGCGGGTCGGATTGTGAATATTGCTTTCTTGCACGGCTCGAAGGTCGAGCTTGATTTAATGCCAGTGATGTTGAAAAACCTGACCCTGACGGGGTCGACCCTGCGCGCCCGCTCAATTGAGGAGAAAACGCGGTTGACGACAGAAGTGGCCCGCGAAATTTGGCCGCATGTCAGCGAGACTATTTCTACCGTCGTCGACAGCGTCTATCCCTTAGCCGAAGCTGGAAAAGCGCATGCGCGCATGGAATCGAGCGCCCATATTGGCAAAATCATTCTTGATTGCAGTGCGTAAAGGGGCTTTTCTCGAGGCTAATTTCAGCTTATATAAGGGTCGTTCCCTGAAATTATGAACATTGGTCTGAGTGCTGAATTGGCATTTGGACAGAAGGAGAAGCTATGTCAGCCCCACTTATGCCCAAAGCGACCGCCGTTTGGCTTATCGATAATACCGCTCTGACCTTTGATCAGATTGCTTTATTTTGTGGTTTGCATCCGCTCGAAGTGCGCGGCATAGCCGACGGCGATGTCGCCAGTGGCATTAAAGGCATGGACCCGATTAGCAATGGCCAGTTAAGCCGCGAAGAAATTGAGCGTTGCCAAAACGACCCGACGGCGCAGCTGACCCTGTCAGAGAGCAAACGCGATATTCCCGAGATGAAACCGCGGCAAGGCGCGAAATACACGCCCCTGTCAAAACGCCAAGAACGTCCCGATGCAATTGCTTGGCTATTGCGCAACCACCCCGAGCTTAATGATGCCCAAATCAGCCGCTTGGTCGGAACGACGAAAACCACTATTCAGAGCATTCGCGATCGTAGCCACTGGAATATGACCAATATCAAACCTGTTGACCCAGTCTCGCTGGGATTGAGCAGTCAAATAGAGCTAGATCACGAAGTCGGTCGAGCTGCTCGCCGCGAAGAGCGCCGACGCAAGGCTGAAGCCAAAGCAGCTGGCGCCAGCGGTGAAATGCTAAAAGATGCCGATGAGACCGTCAGCGATGCCGCGCAAATTGCACCAGCAACAGAGCAAGTGACCGATACGCCGATCCGCGAGGATCTAACCGCCGACGACGTTTTCGCATCTTTTAACAAAGACTAGACTTTGTCCGCCGATCCACTTTTTTGGTCGGCGGCTGGCCTCGCCGTCTTGCTTATGGGACTGTCGAAAGGCGGGCTCGGCATGGGCTTGGGTGTTCTGGCAATGCCTATCATGGCGTTGGTGATGCCGCCCTTGCAAGCGGCGGCCATCATGTTGCCAATTCTAATCATCATGGACGTGGTCAATGTCTATGTGCATCGCAAAAATATGCGATTGGACATTTTTGCCCGTTTTGTTCCCTATACGGTCATCGGCATCGGGTTTGGCTGGGCTTTGGCCGAATATACCAGCGATGATCTCGTCCGCGTCATAATTGGCAGCATCAGCGTGATTTTTGCCCTTGATTATTGGTTATTTAATCGCGCCCAAGCCGCTGCATGGCGCCCTGGGGGCGCCGTAACAGCCGCCAGCGGCACGGCTTGCGGCTTTACGAGCTTCGTCGCCCATGCTGGCGGCGCCCCGTTTCAAATATTTATTTTGCCGCAAAAACTTACCAAAGAAAGGGTTGTCGCCACCGGCGCCATCACATTCGCAGCAATTAATGCCATCAAAGTGCCGCCCTATTTCTTCTTGGGTCAATTTTCAGGCGAAAACCTATCCTATGCCGCGGTTTTAGCGCCTTTGGCGCCCATCGGTATTTTGCTCGGCGCCTCTTTGCTCCGCTACATTCGGACCGACATATTTTACGCCATCTCCTATGCAGGAAGCTTTCTTGTTGGCGCGCGCCTGCTTTGGGTTGGGGCCGTCGGTCTGGGATGGATTTAGGCGAAACTCGCCAACTCATCCTTCAGGCGGAGTTTTTCGCGCTTGAGATGCGCTAAAGCCGCCTCGTCGGGCTTGGGTTGCTTGTGCAACTCATCAATTTTCGCTTCGATTTCATGATGTTGCCGTTTTAGGCTGTCAATACGCGTCTGGTGCATTACATTTCCTCCACGTCGCTCATTCCTAAGCGTGACAAAATCGTGACAGCGGTGCAAGAGATTTTTAGCAACAGTGCTTGATCTTGGTCCCCATTTGCTGTTAACTCCGCGCTTTCCGGGTGCAAAAGGCCAAGGAGATAAAAGGTGTCAGAAGCTCCACTTATTGGAATTATCATGGGAAGCCAGTCGGATTGGGAGACCATGCAGCACGCCAGCGACATACTCCATCAGCTGGGGATCGCGCATGAAACACGCATTGTCTCGGCTCACCGCACCCCTGACCGCCTGTATGATTATGCGAAAACTGCCGTCGATCGGGGTTTGCGGGTGATCATTGCTGGCGCCGGTGGAGCCGCCCATTTGCCCGGCATGACGGCTGCGATGACCCGCCTACCTGTCCTTGGTGTACCAGTTGAGAGCAAGGCTTTATCGGGACAAGATTCGCTCCTTTCGATTGTGCAAATGCCGGCCGGCGTGCCGGTCGGCACTCTCGCCATTGGCCGCGCTGGCGCCATCAATGCCGCTTTATTGGCTGCCTCGATGCTCGCCACCACCGATACCGAACTCGCTGGCCGCCTTGAAGCATGGCGTCAATCGCAAACCGGCGCCGTTGCGGAGTTTCCGCAGTGACCGCCAGCCCTTTGGCCCCTGGGGGTCGTATCGGCATTATTGGTGGTGGACAACTTGGCCGGATGCTTGCCCAAGCGGCCAGCGCTCTTGGTTTCTCGGTTCATATTTTCAGTCCAGATGAGCGGCCGCCAGCGGCCGAAGTCGCAAGCCATCACGTCAAGGCGGACTACTCCGACCAAGATGCCCTGCGCGACTTTGCGCAACATGTGGATCGCATCACCTATGAATTCGAGAATATACCCGTCGACACCGTGCGCTTTTTAGAGACCCTCGTACCTGTCGCCCCATCGGCAGCGGCATTAGAGGTAGCGCAAGATCGTCTGGTGGAAAAAACCTTTATCCAAAACCTCGATATTGCTGTCGCGCCATTTTACAAAATCGACAATATCGTAGAGCTAGAAGCCAGCCTAAAAGCGCTCGGCGGCGTTGGTATCTTGAAAACCCGCCGTTTTGGCTATGACGGTAAGGGACAATGGCGGATCGAGGGTGAAGAGAACTTATCAGCGATCATCGAAGCACTCGGCACCCAATCTGCTATTCTCGAGGGACTGATCAATTTCAGCGCCGAAGTTTCAGTCATCATTGCCCGCGCTGAGGATGGCACCACACTATGTTATGACGTGGCCGAAAATACGCATGAAAACCATATTCTTCGCCTCAGTCGCGTGCCCGCTAATTTGTCTCTTGATATGCGCGAAACCGCGTCGCAAATCGCTCATAAAATTGCCAGCGCTCTGAACTATGTCGGCATTCTGGCTATTGAACTGTTCGTCACACCGCACGGCCTATTGGTCAATGAAATCGCGCCGCGGGTTCACAATTCTGGCCATTGGACAATGGATGCCTGTGTGACCAGCCAGTTCACACAACATATCAGAGCGGTCGCCGGCTGGCCTTTGGGCGCCGTCGAGCGTCACAGCGACGTCGCCATGACCAATATTTTAGGGTCAGAAATAAATGATTGGCACGACCTTGCGACTGACCCTGCCTGCTGCCTCCATCTATATGGCAAGAGCGAGGTACGGGCCGGACGCAAAATGGGACATGTTAATCGTTTGACGCCGCGTGCCGATCGCTAGCATAGCGCCGCCTTGCAACGGCGCCGATGACATCTTGAAAAAACGAACCGACCTTTGCAAAGCGACCTGTTTGTGACGCTTTTAACTTCTCGAACTGCATGACGTTCTCAATGCGGCGATCCAAAAACTCCCAACTCGACGCAAAATCATCGCTCTCATCACTAATAAATACCAAGCGGGTGGAACCAATAATGCCGGCCAGAAGAGTGCGCTTGCTATAAAAATTATAATCCGTCGATTTATCCCCTGCCCAACGCCAGATCAAATCAGTGGTTCGGTATGTAAGTTTCAACGCCATAGGCGCGCGCCCCGGCAGAGCCAAGGCCGCCATTGCCCGGCGTAGAGCCTCGCGGTGTTCTTGATCGACCAGCAAGCGAGTTTTCACGGCGACGGCGATTTTTTCGCGAATTCGCTCTGGCGTTGGCCCATCCGCCAATCGCATGAGCATGTTCTGATCGCCTCTGTCGAAGAAATAGCCCAGCATATCATCGATCCCTCTCGGGAAGGCCACAAGCCCTGCATTGGGATCGACGCCAGCATGCTCAACCGCTCGCCGCAGCATCTCACCGCTCCAGCCATCAAAAGCGATCTCAGGCAGAGCGACAGCCAGTATACGGTCGCGGATGTCATCTAAGGGCGTGGTTTCGGTCATGCACGGAATATGGCGAAATTAGCCACCAAAAACAAGTATCAAGGCTGGACATATGGTGCGGGTTTTGGTAGATCATGAGCCTTCTAGGCACTAACGCCTATGATTTAGATTGGAGTTGATAAACCGTGCAAGTTTCTGTCCGCGACAATAATGTCGACCAGGCCTATAAAGTTCTGAAGAAAAAGCTTCAACGCGAAGGTATTTTTCGGGAAATGAAGCTTCGTGATCATTACGAAAAGCCTTCTGAAAAACGGGCCCGTGAAAAAGCAGAATCCGTACGTCGTGTGCGCAAGTTGGCTCGCAAAGCCGCGCAACGCGAAGGCGGAGTTGTCGGAAAACGCAAATATTAAGATCTTTTTTGATCTGTATTTGAATAAAAAAAGCGCCCCTTCTGGGGCGCTTTTTCTTTTCAGCCCTATGCGGCTCATCAGTGCATGGCTTTGATAATATTCTCGACCATCTTCTTAGCGTCAGCAAATAGCATCATCGTGTTGTCGCGGAAAAACAACTCATTCTCCACTCCAGCATAACCCGAGCCCATACCGCGCTTAATGAACAATACAGTTCCAGCCCGCTCAACATCGAGAATCGGCATGCCATAAATCGGCGAAGCCGTATCCGTCTTGGCCGATGGGTTGGTCACATCGTTGGCACCAATCACGAAAGCGACATCGGTTTGCGCAAATGCACTATTAATGTCTTCGAGCTCGTAGACCTCATCGTAAGGAACATTGGCTTCGGCTAAGAGCACATTCATATGCCCTGGCATGCGCCCTGCCACGGGGTGGATCGCATAGCTGACCTTAACGCCGGCTTTTTTCAGCTCATCCGCCATTTCGCGCAAAGCATGTTGGGCTTGCGCCACCGCCATGCCATAACCCGGAACGATGATCACCGAATTGGCATTTTTCATGATAAAGGCTGCATCTTCAGCGCTACCCTGCTTCACAGGACGGGTCTCGACGGCGCCGCCAGCCACGGCCGTCTCGCCCCCGAAGCCACCAAGAATGACCGAGAAGAATGACCGGTTCATGCCACGGCACATGATGTAAGACAGGATCGCCCCCGATGAGCCGACCAGCGCGCCGGTAATGATCAAAGCCATATTTTCCAGAGTGAAGCCAATCCCCGCAGCCGCCCAACCCGAATAGGAATTCAGCATCGAGACAACAACAGGCATGTCGGCGCCGCCAATCGGAACAATCAGCAAAAATCCAATCAAAAAGGAAATCAATGTTACCGCGAGAAACACATCACGGCTTGGAATCGTTTGCACGCACAAGACAATAATGCCGCCAGCAATCGTCAAGCCGAGAATAATATTAATCGCATGCCGCGCTGGAAGCAGGATCGGCGCCCCCGACATCAAGCCCTGTAATTTGGCAAAGGCGATAATCGATCCCGAAAACGTAATGGCACCAATCGCCAGACCCAACGACATTTCCACCATACTCGCCGTCTTAATGCCGCCCATGCCATTGCTGATGTCAAAGGCAACTGGCGCTAAAAACGCTGCCCAAGCTACCAAGACCGCCGCTAGACCGACCAGCGAGTGAAAGGCAGCCACGAGTTGCGGCATCGAGGTCATGGAGATTTTACGCGCAATCATCGCCCCAATGAGACCACCAATGGCCACACCGGCAATAATCGTCAGCCAATCATTGGCTTGAACGTCGTCCAATCTGAACAAGGT
>JAYODZ010000063.1:0-10770 GCA_038106515.1 Rhodobiaceae bacterium | reverse complement strand
GCATCAGGAAAATTAGCGGACGCTGTAGCTACGGTTTACCAGGTAGTGCGTTTAGTCGCAGAAGGCAAAAAAACGCCCGCTATAGATAAAGAAGGAAAACCACCCTAACCATGTCGAAGCAAGATAGGGGACAAGATGATTAATGTCGGCGAAGACAATAATCAATAAAGCGATATGCGCCACAGGGGTAAAAATTCGGGCGATAAAAGAAATAAAAAATAGCAACATCGATAAGATCCCGACTTGCCAGAAGAAGTCGATGGGGTCGCGAAGATGAACGAGTAGCGTTTGCAAATACCCAGTCGACCAACGTGTGCGTTGGAAAAACCAATCGCGAAAATTGGCTGGAGCGGTTTCATAAACCGGCGACTGCAGGGTCTCGATAGTATAGCCGAAGCGCGTCAAGCGAATGCCAAGATCGGCGTCTTCGGTGACATTGAACGGGTCCCATGCGCCGACCTTGCGCAGGACGTCGGCACGTAAAAAATTACCAGCCCCAGAAAGCGGCGTCGGTGCGCGGCAAGACAGCCAGGCGGGAAGCAAAAACGTGAACTGCATCGCATATTCGACTGCAAACAGATAAGCGAGGGGCGCCGTGTTATGATGAGTGATTATGAGCGGCGCTTGCAGACATGCGAGGTTCTTTGGACTGGCCGAAAACCGCGCTGAGACTTCGCGTAATATTTGCGGGTCGGGCCTATCTTCAGCGTCGAATATGCCAATGATCGAGGAGTTTGCGAGGGCTAAGCCGTAATTGCAGGCGCGCGGTTTGGTTTGCGGCAGACCTTCTGGAACGACGCCCAAGCGCACATGACTTGGCCAAGCTAATTGATAAAAAGCGATTTGCGTGGCGATATCGTTTTGCTCGATGAGAACAATAATGTCGCATTTGCCGGCAGGATAATCGAGGGACGAGATGACCTCCGCCATCTGCGGCATCATATTGGCTTCGTCGTGAACGGGGAAAAGAAGTGTCATGGGCAAAAGGGCGTCATCGTCCGCTTCGATCTCAACGGAGTGTCGTCTCAACGACATGATAAGGCCGACCCAATAAAAAAGCCCTTGCAGACTGCAAAAAACAAACAGCCCGAGGGAGATCAACGCCATCGACGGCGCCATAAGCGTTATGGTCAGTAATATTAGGGAGCAAATCACAGCGCCCGCATTCCATTTATGAAACCGAGCATTGCTAAGGCGAGGATGGCTTCGTTGCAACGGATTGAGGTCAACGGGATTTTGCTGCCATGTTGCTGAGCTATCCTCAAACCCTGCCTGTGGTGGATCTTGATTTTTCATAGGATGAAAATTTAGGTCTAACGGCATATGTCCGCTACACGCCGGAGCGTGCGTTACGCCGTGGATGCAATTTTGCTGATAGGCTGGCGTTTATCGTGAGAAGGGCGCGCGCATTAAGGCGATCAGGTGCTCCTCATGCGGACTGCCCTCGGCCAATCCCAGTTTGATGGCTCGCATCTCTTCGTTACCAAGCGGCGCTTGATAGCTGGCGAATAAACGATCCCAGACCGACAGGCAAAAACCAAAATTGCCGCTATCGTTATAGTCGACGGCGCGGTGGTGCATGCGGTGCATGTCGGGGGTAACAAAAAGCTGGCGTATTTTCTCGTCCCAGTGGCGCAGCGACCAATTGGCATGGTTAAAAAGGGCAAAGCTGCTCAGCAAAATCTCAAATAGAATGACGGTTACAGGTGACGCACCGAGCACCGTGATGGCGGCGAGCTTGACGCCAAGGCTGAAGATAGCCTCGCTCGGGTGAAATCGTAAGGCCGAGCTGGTGTCGAGGTCTTGGTCGCTATGGTGCATTTTATGTAAACGCCATAGCCAAGGCAGGCTGTGCAGCAAACGGTGTTGGCCATAGATAATGAGATCGAGAAGGATGAGGCAAATCAGTGTTTCAGCCCAGATCGGGAGCCGCAAGAGAGCCACTAAGCTGAACCCATAAGCTTGAGTTTGAAGCCAGCCGGCATAACCGACCAGACCGACCGGAAGCATGACCCGCAAGATAAGCGTGTTCAAGACGCCAAACAAAAAATTGATCGACCAACGCCGACGTCGGGTCAATTGGCGCGAGATACGCGGAAATACCGCTTCAAGCAAACATAGCCCGACCAAAACCCCGATAAATATGGGCAGGCGAACAAGTTCTAGAGGTTCTTGCATCACGCTTCTGTCAGCGGGTCGAGGCGAATACGCGTCGCTTTTTCGATCGCGGCGCGGGTCAATTTATCGAGCTGGAAATGATCCGATAAAAGGTCGAGAAACCGCATTTCTTCGGGCGAAATTTTGCCGTTGCGGGCAATAAATTCGACAACAATGGCGAAGCAGGTTTCGCGTTCCTTGGCGTTGAGCCGCCGCGTTGTCAGCGAGAACATTGTCTCAAGCCCCTCCGGCCCGCCAATTAAAGCCAGCCCGATCTCCATCATGCGAGCATAATCATCACTACTATTGGCCGCCAGAGCGGGGGTTGTGTTGGCGATCGCCTCGATCAAGGTGATTTCCGCGTTTTGAGGCGCGCCATCAACCGCGGCGGCGGTTAAGAGGCATAAAATGATAGCGTCTTGGGCCGTATGGACGAGTTCTTGCGGAGCTGACTTCTGCATGCTGTCAGTATGTCGTCAGCGCGCCGTCTCAGCAAGGTAAGTTTATCGGCATGTGTGCAAAATTATTGACTTAACAGCGCTGGCTGATAGTTTCCGGCGATAACCATAAGGAAGGAAGGCCGATGGACCTGCAATCGGTGGCTCTCGAGAGTAAAGCGTGGCCGTTCGAAGAAGCGCGTAAGATTTTGGCTCGGTTGGAAAAAACGGGGCAGGGTAAGGTGATATTCGAAACTGGCTACGGCCCCAGTGGCCTGCCGCATATTGGTACATTCGGGGAGGTCGCCCGAACCAGCATGGTGCGCCATGCATTTGCGGTTTTGGCGCCGGATGTTGAAACTCACCTGATCTGTTTTTCTGATGACATGGATGGCTTGCGGAAAGTGCCCGATAATATTCCCAAGCCCGATATGCTCGCGCAATATCTCGAGCAACCTCTGACGCGGGTGCCGGATCCGTTTGGCACGCATACGAGCTTTGGCGCCCATAATAATGCGCGGTTGCAAGCGTTTCTCGATAGTTTTGGCTTTGACTATGAATTTGCCAGCGCCACGGATTATTATTCGAGCGGTCGGTTTGACGCCACCCTGCTACGCTTGTTGGAGAATTATCAGGCCGTGCTGGATATTATCCTGCCGACATTGGGTGAAGCGCGGCGCCAGACCTATAGCCCCTTTTTGCCGCTGTGCCCAATAACAGGGCGGGTATTAATGGTGCCGATGCAAAACATCGACCCGCAAGCTGGCACGGTGACCTACCTGCATCCCGATAACAATGAGCTGACAACGACGAAAGTCACGGGCGGTGCCTGCAAATTGCAATGGAAAGCCGACTGGGCGATGCGCTGGACAGCGCTCGGCGTTGATTATGAAATGGCGGGTAAGGATTTGAGCGAGAGCGTCAGCCTCTCCTCACGCATTTGTCGGGCGATCGGCGGGCAGCCGCCTGAGGGGTTAAGTTATGAATTATTCCTCGATGAAAAAGGCGAGAAAATTTCGAAGTCGAAAGGTAATGGGATCACCATAGAGGAATGGCTGTCTTATGCGACGCCGGAGAGCTTATCGCTGTATATGTTCCAAAGTCCGCGCAAAGCGAAGCGACTTTATTTCGACGTCATCCCCAAGGCGGTCGACGAATATCTGACTTGGCTCGAGAAATATGCCGAGCAAGATTTGGCAACACAATTGAACAATCCGGCTTGGCATATTCATAAGGGTGTGGTGCCGTCACTCGAAATGCCTGTGAGTTTTGCGCTTTTGCTCAATCTTGTTAGCGCTTCGAATGCCGAAACAAAAGATGTGCTGTGGGGCTATATTCGCAATTATGCCCCAGCGGCATCGCCTGAAACGTCACCAGTGCTAGATAGTCTGTGCGATTATGCCGTGGCCTATTTTCACAGCTTCGTGAAACCTACCAAGTCATTCCGCCTGGCCAGCGAGACCGAGGCGACCGCAATGGCCGATCTGATTCAACGCTTGCAAGCCTTACCAGCGCATAGCGACGCAGAGACAATACAAAGTGAAGTCTATGCCGCAGGCAAAGCGGTTTTTGACGAGAATTTGCGCGATTGGTTCCGTGCGCTTTACGAGGTTCTATTGGGGCAAAGCCAAGGCCCTCGCTTTGGCTCTTTTGCGGCGCTTTATGGCTTGCCAGAGACGATAGCCTTGATTGAAGCGGGGTTGCGGGGCGAGTTTGCGTGACGTGACGCCGCAAAACCACCCTGACTTTGTTTATAAAATTCTGCTGGCCGAAAACTGGCTCGCCGATATGCAGCTCGTGCCCGCAACGCCGCTTGACGTTAAAGACGGTTTTTTTCATCTCTCGGCTGGGCATCAAATCGTCGGCGTCTTAGAGCGCCATTTCGCGCCTCATCTCGATCTCGTCTGTTTGCGGTTTTCATGCCACCGGCTGTCGCAGCAGGGCGATGGCACCCTGTTGCGTTGGGAAATCAGCGGCAATGGCGATCTCTTTCCGCATTTTTATGGTAATTTGCTAGCGTCTTGGAGCGACCTCCATTACCCTATGACGAATGATCAAGCGTCCCGCGATACTCTATTGCGGCATCTACAAAAACGAGAGTTAGATGAGCCTATATAAAAGCGTGATACGGCCCCTGATGTTTCGCTTGGAAGCTGAACAAGCGCACGATCTGACCCTTCGCGGTTTGAAGCTGGCAGCGCATGCTCTGCCAAACCCAGCGCCCGATGATTATATTTTAGCGATCGATGTGCTCGGTTTGAAATTTGCGAACCCGTTCGGTTTGGCGGCTGGGTTCGATAAAAATGCCGAAGCTTATAATGCGATGTTCAAACTCGGCTTTGGGTTTTCGGAGGTCGGTACGCTGACGCCACAAGCGCAAATCGGCAATCCGACACCGCGCATTTTTCGTCTTACCGATCATGATGCGGTGATCAATCGTCTAGGCTTTAACAATGGTGGTCAAGTCCGTGCCGTCGAACGGCTTCGCGAGATACCGAAACGCGGCATTGTCGGCGTTAATATTGGTGCCAACAAAACAGCGACCGATCGGATTGCCGACTATGTTACGGGCGCCGCGCGCTTTAAAGATTTATGCGACTACCTCACCATTAATATTTCCTCGCCCAATACGCCGGGTTTGCGTGATTTGCAAGCCAGTGCGCAGCTCGATGAACTGTTAGAGCGGGTGATGGCCTTGCGCCTATCGTGCCCCGTGCTTGTGAAAATTGCCCCTGACATCGCAGATGCGGATATTGCCGATATTGTCTCCATCGCTAAAAAGCATTCGATTGCAGGTCTGATTGTCTCAAACACGACCATTAGCCGTGACGGCGTGGCGGGAGATCCGGCGGCCTCGGAACAGGGCGGACTTTCGGGGCGTCCTTTATTCCGAAAATCAACCGATCTGTTGCGCGAAATTGCCAATCAGGCGGGCAAGGATTTGGTCTTGATCGGCGTTGGCGGGATTGCCAGTGGCGATGACGCCTATGAAAAAATTCTCGCAGGGGCAAGTTTGATCCAGCTTTATACGGCGATGATTTATCAAGGGCCTTGGGCTATCAAGGCGATGAAGCGCGATTTGCGAGATCGCTTGCGCGTTGACGGGTTTACGCGGCTCGCCGATGCCGTCGGTGCTAAGAACTAAGGAGACCATCTTGCTGAAAATTTATCATAACCCGAGATGTTCAAAATCGCGCCAGACATTGGCCTTGATCGAGGAGGCCGGTCAGGCGGTGGAAGTCATTTTATATCTCGAAACCCCGCCGCGTCGCGAAGCGATCGTTGCGCTGGCCGAAGCGCTGGGTTGCGGTCCCCGCGAGATGATGCGACGAGGCGAGGCGCCCTATAAAGATTTGGGTCTAGCGGCGGCCGATGACGCCGCTTTGTTTGACGCTATGGCCGCGCATCCGATTTTGATCGAACGCCCGATTGTGCTCAGCGGCAAAAAAGCCATTATCGGCCGCCCACCCGAACGCGTGCAGGAATTGTTTTAATCAGATGACGGCGGTACAGCGACAAAAGAAACCGAGTTTGCGGGTGCAAAAACGCATTCAAAACCGCGACGCTATTTTGCGTGCAGCGGTGGGGGTTTTTGGTGAGCAGGGCTTTGGTGCGACCAGTGTGCGCGACATTATCCGTCGAACAGATCTGGCCACCGGTACATTTTATAATTATTTCGACAGCAAAGAAGACGTCTTCAAGGCCTTGGTCACGCAGGTCGGTGAGGACTTGCGCGAACGCCTGCGGGCGGCGCGCGGTGCCGCCGATAATATCGATAAATTTGTTGAAAATAGTTTTCGGACTTACTTCACCTATTATGCCGAGCATCCCGATATTTTTATGATGTTGCGGTCGAACCAAACCTATAATGGCAGCATCATTGGTATGGAAGACCATCAGGCACGGACTGGCTTGCACGAGCTGCGGGCCGATATTGCGGCAGCGCGGCGGCAAGATATCTTTCCCGATATTGATATCGATTATGTGACGGCCGCGATCGGCGGGGTGGCTTTCGCCTTGGTCGGCGAGATGATGCAACGCCGCCCGCTCGACCCTGACGCGGCGACTGTCTTTGCAACGCGGTTGTTTTTGCATGGTTTAACTGGCTATGATCAACCGCAATATGCCCGCAATGATTAACTGACGAGATAGGACCCCCCATGAGTATGCAGCGCCTTATTGTTTCCTTGCTTAAAAACCTGCCGAACGGCCTAGTCAGAAGCCTGGCTGGACAACCTTTGGTGATCGACGGCAATACGCTCGATCCGAATATCCAAATTTTGGCTAAGCTGGCGCCGCCGCCGCAACAGCAATCAGTTCCCGAAATGCGGGCGGCCGTGGCCGCGAGCTTTAAGGACCTAAATGCGCCCCGCCGCAAATCGGTGCATGTCGTCGACACCAGCTTTAAAGGCCCTGCGAGCGATTTACCGATCCGTATTTATGAGCCAGAGAGCGTTGAAGCCAATGCGCCGGCAATTTTGTTTTTCCACCAAGGCGGCTTGGTGCTGATGGATCTCGACAGTTGCGATACATTTTGCTCGGTCATGGCCGAGGAATGTGGCGCCAAAGTAATTTCACTCGATTATCGTCTCTGCCCAGAACATGAATTTCCGGCCGCTATCGAGGATGCCTTCGCATTATGGGATTATGTCCAAGACAATGCTGCCGGTCTCGCGATCGACCCGACGCGCGTCGGGCTTGCTGGTGACAGTGCCGGCGGGCTTATTACTGCCAATGTCGCGATTAAGATGAGGAGCGAGCGCCGCAAAATCCGGCCACGGGCGCAACTTCTGATCTATCCATGGGTTACGACAGATTTGGAAGACCAACCATCGCTTGTCAGTTGTGCCGAGTGCTTCCCGCTCAATTCAGCGACAATGGAATTGTTCAATAATCTAGTTTTCCCGAATGAGAAAAACCTCAAATCGCCACTCGCTAACCCGCTCAAAGCGCGTAGTTTGAAAAATTTACCGCCAGCGATTGTTGCTACCGCCGGGTTTGATCCTATTCGCGATCAGGGTAACGCTTTTGCCGACCGCCTTGCAGCCGAGGGTAATAAGGTGAGCCATCATTGCTTTACAAGCCTTAGCCATAGTTTTGTGGCTTTGGGCAATGTCAGCAAAGCGGCCGAAGCCGCGAGCGTCCAATTGGCACAAGAACTGCGGCGCTTGTTGCGCGATTAGCCGAGTTTGGCGAGCGCTGGAAAAAGATCGAGCAAATAACTCGCCAGTGCTTGTAGGCTTCCCGTTAGGATCAAAGTGCCGGTCGCAATCAGCAAAACGCCGGCGCCAATCTCGATCTTGCGCAAATGACGATGCAAGCTTTGTCGCGTGGCGAGAAAGCGATTGACGCTAAGCGCCGCTAAAATAAAGGGGATGCCGAGCCCAAGCGCATATACGCTTAATAGTCCAATGCCGGCGATGACATGTTCGGTGCCAGCGGCAAGGGCAAGAATAGTTGCCAAGATTGGGCCGATACAGGGCGTCCAGCCGAAGGCAAAAGCTAGCCCCATTGTATAAGCGAGCACTTGTTGTGCGGCGCTAGACTTTTCGCCATCGAGCGGCGGGCCACTGCTACGGATCTCACGCGTCAAAAGCGGTATCTTAAGCCAGCCGATCATATGCAGGCCGAAGGCGATAATGAGGGCGCCGGCGATTTGGCTGAGACCGGTTTTATATTCGAGTAGCAGGCTACTTATGGCCGAGGCGGTCGCCCCCAGCAAAATAAACACGGTGCTGAAACCTAGTACGAAGGCAATGGTGCCGCGTAAAACGCGACCGCGGCTAGCGTCTGGGTTCTCGGTCAGCTCTTGAAAACTCATGCCCGTCGCGAAACATAAATATCCTGGAACCAGCGGCAACACGCAGGGAGAGATAAAACTCAGTACGCCGCCCGCCAGAGCCACCAAGACCGCGAGATAATAACTCTCCATGCTCAGCTCCGTCGGAAGAGAGTGGCTGTGCCCCAGCCCATAGCAACCGCAATGGCGATACCGAGCATGCCGTAAATCAGGGGCATGCCATGAGCGAGGCGAAACAGAAAGTTTTCAAGGCCGGCATAATCGACATCGAGTTGACCCGCTTGCATAGCGGTCAGTCGACCATTTTCAAACATATAAAAGTCGACATGATAAGTGCCGCGTGGCGTTCCCGCCGGTAATAAGATTTCACTACGGAATAAACGATTGGCCGTGATCTCGACCCCCGTATCATTCTCAAAATACAGCCCTTGCGCGCGTTTCAGGCGTGCATGCGCGGCAATAAAATTCGGTAATTCCACGGACGGTTCGTCAATGTCATTTGACTGGATAAGTGTTTCAACCCCAATGCCTTCAGCCACCAGCGTTGCGGCGGGCGCGATGTCCGAGATCGGCCGATTGCTCAACAGTGCATAAAAGACCGGAATCGGGCCTAAACTTGTCGCTTCACCATTGACCCACAGGCCTGCTTTTTGCTGTTTTTGCCGCAACAGGGCGGTTGCAGCCGGTCCGCGAATGGCGATCACAATATCGGCAAGATCGGCTCCGCTGAGGGCGCCAAACAGCAATATTCTCTCACCGGAAAAATTAGCTTCGATAGAAATTTTGTTAATCGAAAGATCGGCGACCAAGCGGCTTGTTCCAGCTGTGTCGCCATTTGCCCGCACAGTGCCAAGGGATAACAAGAGTGCGGGCAGCACCAAAATCAGTTGTAAAATATGTGCGCGTCTCATCGAAACAATCCCGTTTCGGTCAGCGAATATAATTCGGCTGGGTATTTCACGAGGTCAAATAATAATTTACCGCCGACCAGCAAGACGATAAGGGCTAGCATGGCGCGCAATTTCTCGCCGGGGAGACGTTGTCCGACGCGGGCGCCCATTTGAGCCCCGACGACACCACCAATGATCAGCAGAAGCGCCAGCACAATATCGACGGTTTTATTTTCAACAGCGTGCAGAAGGGTGATTGAGGCCGTCACGAAGATGATTTGAAACAGCGAGGTACCGATCACGACATTGGTCGGCATCCGCAATAAATAAATCATTGCAGGCACCATAATAAAGCCGCCGCCGATGCCCATAGTGGCAGATAAAACCCCGACCCCGAAGCCGATCAATAAAGGCGGATAAATACTGATATAAAGATGGGAACGGCGAAACCGGATGCGCGGCGGTAACTTTAAAAACCAACTATGTTGCCCCGGGCGCCGCGTTCGCAAAGCCTGGCCGCGCCGCGCCGCTAGGATGGTTTGGATGCTCTCGCGCAGCATCAAGATGCCGATCGTGCTGAGCAGAAAGACATAGCTGAGAGAGATTACAATATCGATTTGGCCAAGCGACCGTATGAAATGGAACAGGCTGACACCCGTAAAAGACCCGATGATACCGCCCGTCATCAGCACTAAGCCCATGCGGATATCGACGGCGCGTCTTTGCCAATAGGCCAAACCGCCTGAGATCGACGAGGCGACAATTTGATTGGCTTCGGAGGCGACCGCCACAGCTGGCGGGATGCCGTAAAACATCAAAAGTGGCGTCATCAAAAAGCCGCCGCCGACCCCGAACATGCCCGAGATAAACCCGACCAAGCCGCCCATGCCCAAAAGCACCAAAATATTGGCGCTTATCTCGGCGATCGGCAGATAGATTTGCATGTTTCAACTTCCCTATCCGTTGACGGGCATACAGTTCTTGTGGGGTAGCATGTTCGTTGCGAAAATTCTAGCGCTTGACCTTACGGCAATTCATTGCAAATCATGGCCACGCCAATATTTCAACATGTGTCGCCGGTCGGGGCACGGAGCGGGAAAAAGAGAGTTTATGAGTAAAACAGCTAGGATGCGTCGGACGACGGTCGACCTCAAAGATGGGCAGGTGTCGCTGTGCATGTGGCGCGGCCCCGAAAATGCACCCGTTTTGCATTGGGCCCATGCCAATGGATTTAATGGCCAAACCTATGCGCCGTTCTTATCTCAACTCTCCGATCGCTTTCACGTCTATGCCTGGGATGCGCGTGGTCATGGCCATACGACGCTTGTCGCCAATCCCGATCAATTGCGCGATTGGAATATTTATCGCCAAGACATGGTTCAGGTGATTGAGGCTTTGAAGGCACGCCACGCTACGCCGATCTTAATGGGCGGCCATTCCATGGGCGGCTGTGTTAGCGTGATGACGGCGGCGCAGCGTCCAGATT
>JAYODZ010000203.1:0-1631 GCA_038106515.1 Rhodobiaceae bacterium | reverse complement strand
AATAATTTCCTGCGGTTGACGCTCGACAGCATGCGCGCAAGAGGCTATTTTGAGCCTCGATTGATTATATCCCTAGTTGAGGATCAAAAATGTCGGATAAAACTGAACAACCCGAGCGTATCACCGTCTTGGCGCGTGACTTTACCCCAGCCGCGATGGAGTTTCATCGGCGGAATATGAGCGCGCGCGGCTACCGCATGGAAGGCCAAATTACGGCGCGGCGTTTCATGATGATAGAAGGGGTTGAAGAGCCTAAGCCTTTGTTTGAAGGCGAAGAATTTTTTGCTGTCACTTTCGTGCGGAAAGAATCGGCGGAATAAAATTAGATGCGGCATATTCGCGAGATGGCCGCTTTTTTGATGTTTTGCCAAGCGAGCGTGATATAGCTTGGTGAAGAGTACTTAGAGGTGAGGGATTTCAGTAGATTATGAAGGATCTCTACGAAAAACACTTGGAGAACGCCCTGCAAGCCCTTCATAGTGAAGGGAGATATCGTGTCTTCACCCATCTGGCGCGGAAAGCGGGTGAATTCCCGGAAGCCATTGATTATACCTCGGGCCAAGCCAAAGACATTATCGTCTGGTGTTCTAATGACTATTTGGGCATGGGACAAAATCCCGATGTCATGACCGCTATGAAGGCCGCGATCGACGAAATGGGCACGGGCGCTGGCGGCACCCGCAATATTTCTGGTACGCACCATTTGATGGTCGAATTGGAGAACGAGTTAGCAAGCCTGCATACCAAAGAGGCCGCATTAGTCTTCACCTCCGGCTATATTTCTAATGAAGCAACCTTGTCGACGCTCGGGCGCCTTCTCCCCGACTGCATCATTTTATCCGATGAACTGAACCACGCCTCGATGATTGCTGGTATTCGTAATGGCACCGCGCGTAAATTGATCTGGCGGCATAATGACCTTGCACATCTTGAGAATTTACTGCGCGAGATTGACATTGATCGCCCGAAAGTGATCGCTTTCGAGTCCGTGTACTCGATGGATGGTGACATTTCGCCAATCGGCGCGATTTGCGATTTAGCTGAAAAATATAATGCCATTACCTATCTCGATGAAGTGCATGCCGTTGGCATGTATGGCAATCATGGTGGCGGTATTGCCGACCGTGATCACGTCATGGAACGCGTTGATATTATTGAGGGCACTTTAGCCAAAGCCTTTGGCATTATGGGTGGTTACATTACTGGTTCGCGGAATTTGATTGACGCCATCCGCTCTTATGCCCCTAGCTTTATCTTCACCACGGCCCTGCCCCCTGCGATTGCCGCGGGAGCGATTGCCAGCGTTAAATACGTTAAGCATAATAATGACTTGCGCCAGCGTCACCAAGAGCGTGCGCAAACTTTGAAAGACAAACTGACGGCGGTCGGACTTCCCGTTCTGCCCACACAAACGCATATTGTGCCGCTAATGGTTTATGATCCCGTGTTGTGTAAAAAAGCGTCGGATCGGCTTTTGAATGAGCATGGTATGTATATTCAGCCTATTAATTACCCAACTGTGCCTCGCGGCACAGAACGGTTGCGGATCACCCCAAGCCCCTTGCATACAGACGAATTGATGGATCGGTTGGTCGCGGCTGCCGTCGAGGTTTGGGACTATCTCGATATTA
>JAYODZ010000062.1:746-11062 GCA_038106515.1 Rhodobiaceae bacterium | reverse complement strand
ACAAAATGTTTTTTTTATTTAAATAATTTTTTGAACTGGACGCTATTCGTAATTGCTCTAGCTGATATTAGGAAATCTTTTTTACGGCATGTTTGGGAGGTTTGCATGTCAGATAAAGTGACGCCGGCGTGGTTTCGCGACCATTCAGCTTCGGACGCCGATACGGTCCATAATCGTCAAAGCGCGACGCTTCGATCTCGGCTCGAAAACGATATTTTAGCCGAACTACCGCCCAAATCGGACGCCTTATATCCAGCCGCGACGCATCACTTTGCACGTCAGGGAAAGCTTTTGCGAGGACTGCTCGCGCTGGATATCGCCCACCAGCTTGGTGCTCCAGTCGCCGCAAGTTTGAAATGGGCGCTCGCCATCGAACTCATGCATAATGCGTCGCTGGTTCACGATGATATATGCGACGAAGACGATCTGCGGCGCGGGCAACCCGCTATATGGGCGCGCTTTGGAACGCCCATGGCACTTTGCCTCGGCGATTGGTTGCTGGCACGCAGTTTTGCCCTAGCGGCAGAGGCTGGCGACATCGCTGAGGCGCGTCATATCGTCGGCATTTTAGCGACGACGATGACTGATTTAGCATCCGGACAAGCTATGGAGTTTACGTCGAGCGCTTATCCGAATTGGGATCGCTACCAAGCCATCGTCTTGGGCAAAACGACGCCCTTGCTTCGTGCTAGCGTCGAGGGAGCTTTGTGTTTGGCGCATGCTTCCGTGACAGAGCATGCGGGCAACTTTAATGACATGCTCCGCTCGCTCGGTCTCGCTTATCAAATGGCCAATGACATTGAAGACATTATGGCCACGGACGGCTCCGGCCACGATCAAGGCGACCTGATACGCGCGGCTCCCAATGCCGTCATTATTACTTTTCGCGCTTCGTTACGCCCGGCTCGACTGGCGGCGTTCGATCGCTGGCTGAAAAAGCCTGATGCCGACAGTTTGCAATTTTGGCAGTCTGCCATTTTGGCCTCGGGTGCCCTTGGCAGCACCTCCGATCATATCCAAATTCTAATTGATCAAGCCGATAAGGAATTGCAGGGACTGCACCCTGATTTGCAGCCCCATTTGAGACCAATTTTCAATTATCTGACGGCTGCCTGCACACAAGCGATTACCGCTGGCCGCCGTTTAGAGGCAGCACAATAATGAATGCGCCCGCTCCGTCTGGTTTCGGCCCAACCAGCCTCGTCATTGGCGGTGGCTTTGGCGGAATAGGAGCCGCTATACGTATGCGGGCGCGAGGTCACAAGGTGACTTTGCTTGAAAAACTCGACCGTATTGGCGGTCGTGCCCAAGTTTTTGAGCGCGACGGGTTTCGTCACGATGCTGGCCCCACAGTAATTACGGCCCCTTTCATGTTTGAGGAGCTGTTCTCCTTGCTCGGCGAACGTCTGGATGATCACATTAATTTCGTGCCCTTAGACCCTTGGTACCGATTTTATTTTGCCGATGGACAAGAGTTTAATTATTACGCTGACCTCGATGCTTTAAAAGCCGAGATTGCTCGCTTTGATGTGAGAGATGCTGAGGGCTACGAGCGGATGCTCGCTGCCTCAAAAAACATATTCGATGTCGGCTTTTCGGAGCTTGCCGACCAAACTTTCCTAAATTTTCGCGATATGTTGGCTCAATTACCCAACCTTATGCGCCTCCGCTCGGATCGCACGGTTTGGCAATTTGTTTCGAAATATCTTCGCCACCCGCATATCCGGCGCGCCTTTTCTATCCCACCGCTACTCGTCGGTGGCAACCCGTTTAGTACGACCAGCATCTATTCACTGATCCATTATTTGGAGCGCGCTTATGGCGTACATTTTTGCATGGGCGGCACGGGCGCGCTGGTTACAGGGTTGGAGGATTTGATGCGCCGACATGGGATCACCATCCGGACAGGCGCCGAGGTCGAAGAAATTGAAATGCGCGACGGCCGCGCTATCGGCGTACGCCTTAAAGACGGTGAACGGTTAGCCGCCTCGCATGTCATATGCAACGCCGACCCGCCGAGCGTTTATCAGCACCTGCTGCCGAAGCATGAACCATTAGCCCAAAAGCCGAAGCGCCCGCTGCCCGAGGCTTTAACGCAATACTCGATGGGTTTGTTTGTCCTGTATTTTGGGACGACGCGGCAATATGATAATGTTGCACATCATACGATTTGGTTGGGCGATCGCTACAAATCTCTGCTGGCCGACATATTCGACCGCAAGGTCCTCGCTGATGACTTTTCGCTTTATGTCCATCGCCCCACGGCGACGGACAGCTCTTTCGCGCCTGAGGGGTGTGATAGTTTCTACGTTCTCTGCCCCGTCCCGAATTTACAGGCTGACGTCGATTGGTCGATGGAAGGCCCGAAACTTCGCGATCGCATTGTCGCCGCTCTAGATGCCACCATCCTGCCCGACCTCAAACAGACGATAACGGCAGATTTCTGGATGGACCCACAGGATTTCAAGCGCGATTATAATGCAATGCATGGAGCCGGCTTTTCGATATCGCCAATATTTCGGCAGTCAGCCTGGTTTCGCTATAAAAACCGCGACCCCCATATTGCGAACCTCTATTTTGTTGGCGCTGGCACGCACCCCGGCGCTGGTCTACCCGGTGTTTTAAGCTCGGCCAAAGCCCTTGAACGCTTGTTCCCCAAGCCAGCTAGCGCATTAAACGAGGTTTTGGTATGAACGGCGCTTCAACCGTAAATCTGGCTAATATGCAAATGACGCCGCACGAGGTTCTGGCCGCCAACGGCAAGACCTTTAGCTGGGCAAAACGGTTTTTGGGCGAACGCGCCGGCAAAAAAGCCGCTACCTTATATCAATTTTGCCGCTTGGCAGATGACATTGCTGATGGTTCTGGCCATGACAGCGCTCATTTGATTGCAACCATGCGCGATGCTATTTTTGATGATGCGGTGCAACCCCCCGCTTTTTTAAAATCATTTCTGGCCTTTGCCGACCGAAACGGTATTGAACGGCAAGCCGTTCAGGATCTCCTGATCGGCATGATGCATGATCAAGGCGATGTCGCGGTCGCCACCGAAGACGAGTTAATCCGTTACGCCTATCGCGTCGCCGGCACTGTCGGCCTTATGATGCTCCCCCTCATCGGATCGTCAGATCACAAAGCCCGAGCTTTTGCGATTGATCTCGGCATAGCGATGCAATTGACCAACATTGCGCGTGATATTTGTGAAGATGCCGAAATGGGGCGCCGCTATATTCCGGGGAGTGTGTGTAACGATATGTCGCCGCGCCTTATTCGCCGTGGCCGCCTGATACCAATGCATCGCAAACAAATACAAAAATCAGCGGATTACCTCCTTCGCCTCGCCGATCGTTACTACGCCTCGGCATATCAGGGGCTCGCCTATTTGCCGTTGCGCTCACATATTGCGATCGGCGTTGCTGGTTATTGCTATCAGGCGATCGGCGTCAAACTAAAGCGCCGTCAGTATGCCGTTTGGCAGGGACGAACAGTGGTATCATTGCTTGAAAAGGTGATTTTCAGCGTAAAAAGTCTAGCAAGTTTACGGCACCGTGTCTTACCGCCTAAGCCCCATGACCGAGAACTGCATCAAGCACTCAAGGGAGTGTTCCATGACGCTTCGCATGGCGCCGTCTGATAATGTCGCGATAATTGGCGCTGGTTGTGCCGGGCTTCTCTTAGCGCAAGCTCTCGATCGGAAACAGCAGATCGATATTTTCGATCCTCGCCCTTTGCCGCGGCCAGACCATATCTGGTCGTATTGGGACTTTGGCGAAACTTATTTTCAGCTTCCCCGTACTATTGCAAAAGGAAATTGGCAGCATTGGGATATTATCACGCACCAGGGAGCGAGCAGACTGACAGGCCAGCGGGCGCGCTATTGTGCTATTTCCTCTGCCGATTATGAGAAACATCTACTGGCACAAATCGAGCAGCACTCAAATGCTCAGCTAATCGCTCAAAAAGTCGATCAATGTTCAGCCGAGAAAGGCATGTTTGCCGTCAAAACCGAGCCAGCAACGGCGACCCGATATAAGCGTATTTATGACTCGGCCCGCTACCGCATTGCACCCAATGGGCTAGTACAGCATTTTTTGGGGCAATGGGTCACCACGACGGCCAATTGTTTTGATAAATCTGCCGTTACTTTAATGGATTTTCGTGTATCGCAAGCAGAAGGAATACATTTCATCTACATTCTTCCTCTGACGCCGCGTAAAGCCCTGATCGAGTCGACCGTGTTTTCTGCCGCGCCCCTTGAACCAGACTGGTATCGGGGTCAGATAGCGACCTATTTGAAACAATTTTACCCTGGGCGTGTTTTTAAAATCGAGACTGAAGAGAGTGGCGCTATCCCGATGGCAGAGCTTGCGCCCAAAACCCACGAGCCCGCTACGCCAGTTGGCCTTGTGGGGGGCGCTTTACGGGCCTCGAGCGGCTACGCCTTTGCTCAAATCCATCGTCAAATTGACAAAATGCGGCAGATTGGTTTCCGCCATGCGGAGGCCGGCGCATCAAATTTCGAACGTTGGATGGATCGCATTTTCTTGCGGGTCTTGATCCGCGCTCCCGAGCGTGCTGGCGAGTTGTTTTTGCGCTTGGCGCAGCAATTAACGGGCGACGAGTTTGGCCAATTTATGAATGGTCGCGCGCCATGGCGCGTCATCTTTAAGGTCATCCGCGCAATGCCCAAGTCTCTTTTTGTCAGAACCTTGATTTGACGAGCGACCAATGGAGCAAATCAGCCTTTCATTTGGGGATATTCTGGCATTAACGGCGATATTGGCGTTGGGCGTCCCGCACGGCGCCGCCGATCTGAATTTGGCGATGCGCGGAGCACTCATCAAGACGCATCTCCATATTGCGGTATTCGCATTGGGTTACCTTACTTTGACTGGATTTTTTATACTGGTCTGGTTTGCCTGGCCGCTGTTTAGTTTGATCGGTTTCGTTGCTATCTCGGTGTTTCATTTTGGCCGCGCCGACGCCATTTACTTTAAAGCTGAACCAATTGATGCCTTACTTTATGGCGGCCTGCCCTTACTGTTCATTCCTTTGGCACACCCCGAGGAAGTTGCGGGTTTATTCGCTTTGCTGACGCAGCTGGAAGCCGATTTTATAACTCCCTTTTATGGTCTGGCGTTTGTCTGGGGTGGTCATTTGCTGCTTAGATTGACACAGGACAGAATACCTCTGAACGCCCTCGGCGAAATGATCTTCCTTGCTCTTACCTTCCTGCTACTGCCGCCGCTGTGGGGCTTCGCCCTATATTTTTGTGGCTTTCACAGTCGTCGCCACTTTCTCCGTTTAGGGCACGCATTGGCTATTTTGAATTGGCGCGGCTGGCGCCTTACCCTAGCCCTCGGCACACTCACAATAAGCGTCATTGCGATCGCTCCATTGCTTGTGCAAAATTTGACCTTCGATCTGGCCTTCCTTCGAAGTCTCTTTATTGGCATTTTTGCGCTGACAATGCCGCATGTCACTTTGATTGATGGTCTCGATATATTCACTAAAATCAAGCACACCGCTGACGCGCGGGAGATTTTAAGCCAATGACGACAGATAAAAATATAGAACGCCGCAAGAGCGAGCATCTCGATCTCGCAAAGTCGGAAACAGCGCAAAATATTGGTTCAAAATTTGAGACAATTTCGTTAGTCCATCAGGCTTTACCGCAAGTCAACATGTCCGAGATTGACCTCTCTGCACAACTTTTTGATAAGACCTTTCCAGCGCCTTTGATGATTGGCGCCATGACGGGGGGGACACAACGCGGCGACAAACTTAATTTAGCTTTGGCCGAGGTAGCGCAAATATATGACATCCCCCTCGCCCTCGGATCGCAACGTGCTAGCTTGCAAGCGCGGCAAAGCCAGAGCGAGTTGCGGCGCATGGCCCCATTAAGTTTTCTCATCGCTAATATTGGCGCGCTACAATTGGCGCAACCAGGTGGTTTGGATCTCGCAAAACGCGCGATTGATGATATCCAAGCCAATGCCATTGCAATCCACCTCAACCCCCTGCAAGAGGCGATCCAGCCGGAAGGTGGCAGCGATTGGTCGCGGGTTCCCGATGCGATCGCACAATTCATCGCGCGGGCCTCGGTTCCCGTCTGCATTAAGGAAGTTGGTGCCGGTATCAGCACGGCGACGGCGCAACAGCTTTATGATCTGGGATGCCGCCATATCGAGATCGCTGGGCGCGGGGGTACAAATTGGGCAGCTATTGAGCAAGCCCGCGTTGCCCGTGACAGACAGAACGACTACGCGCCTTTTTTAACATGGGGCATTGATACCGTTGACGCCCTCAAGGCCCTGCAGCCCCTTCGCGAAAATTTGCCGGGGTGCGCCTTGATTGCCTCGGGCGGCATTCGAAATGGGCTGGACGTTGCCAAAGCCATTAGGCTTGGGGCGGACTTCACGGCAGCCGCCTACCCATTTTTGGCCGCCGGACTCGATCAAAGCCATAGCGAGGCCGTTGACCGTCTCTGCCTCATGATAGAGAGTCGGTTTAAACAATTGCGGCTCGCCATGTTCTTGACCTCTAGCCGTAACCTAAGCGACTTAAAAAATTGCGTTATTGAAGAAACGCAGGCACCTTTTTAGGCAGGCTCTTTCAATTTAAATACGGCATGAGCCGTGAAAACAAAACCGCTTTGCGGTTCCTCAACCGCTTCGCCGATCCAAGCGTGCGCAGAAACAAATGCGAGGGAACGCGTATCACGCAATATGGTCGCCGTCCCTTGCAGCCAATCACCAGACCGCGCTTCACTGAGAAATTCAGTGGTCAGTTGAACGGTCACCGCAGATCGCTTGAGGGAGCGAAAAATAGCCGTCGCCAAGAGACCGTCTGCGAAAGAGCTCAGAAAACCGCCATGAACAATACCGCGGCTATTGCAATGCCGGTCCAACAATCTGACGCCTTGACGGAAATCCGAAGCTTCGGCCCAGTGAAACCAAGGTCCATTATGGGTTGTAAATGGCCCACGGCGAACGCTGGGCTTAAAGGGCGCGGGCACGCGATAATCTTTTGCTTCCTCAGACATGCGCCAGAGGTTGCATAAAGCCTCGCAGAAAGCAAGCCTTAGCTACTGATATCGCACCCCGCATCGATACGCTTAATCTCGGCCGCCATCAGCCCTTTCGGACCTTTGCCAAATTTAACCAAAACCTTTTGCCCTGGAACAAGAATATCAATATTGGACGCGCGTAATGTTTCCATATGCACGAAAATATCCTCGTTATCCCCTTCGGGGTTAACAAAGCCATAGCCCTTTATTCGATTGAACCATTTGACAACCGCGACCTCGAAATCTGAAACATCGGTAATTTGGTCACGCAACGCTGTCGGGCGCTCATGCGTTGGCACAATATGAGCCGTTTCATTATCCACCGAAATGACACGATCAGCCTGTAGTCCCTGCACCCGCTCGACAACGGTGCACTTCACCTTGGCACCCAGATATAGCTTATCGTGCCCAGCACGCGTTAAGGCCGAATGATGCACCAAGACATCGCGCCCGCCATTCGTAGGTGTGATAAAGCCGTATCCCTTGGCAGGGTCAAACCATTTAACTTTTCCTTCTACTGGAACCGCCGAGATTTCATCATCGGTGATTTCATGGTGTTCCTTTTCTGACATTTATACCTCGACATTATTATTCTTAACTGAACGCACCTTGAGCTACGCGTAGTGGTTCATTTTTGTTTAAAGATACAGACGCAGAACGACGCTTATTCTTTTTTTGGCCGCGATGCATGCGTCAACGCCACTTCAACGACAATATCATAGCCAGATAAGAGTTAAAGAATTCTAACTTTAAAAATTGTTCTTACGCGGAGGTCTGCAATAGCGCCGCCAGGCAGGGGCCAATTTCATTATGGACAACCAAATCGGCGACGGGATCGAGATCGGTGGCCTCGCGATTTAAAATGACTAGCCGCGCTCCGTTTTTTTTAGCTATCAAGGGAAAACCTGCCGCGGGATAAACCTGCAAAGACGAGCCTACCGCTATAAAAAGGTCACAGGATAACGTCGCAACTTCTGCTCGCCGCATCTCATTTTCCGGCATAGATTGGCCAAATGAGATGGTGGCAGATTTAATGATCCCGTCGCAACTATCGCAACGCGGTGCAATCGATCCGGCGCTGGCTAAAAAGCGCGCTTTAACATTCTCAAGTTCATAACGTGTTTCGCATGATAGGCATTTTGCATAGGTTCCATTGCCATGTAATTCGATGATCTTGTCCTCGGGAATACCGGATTCCTGATGCAAATTATCAATATTTTGTGTGATCACATGCCCCACCCGCCCCATGGCCACCATGGCGGCGATCACCTCGTGACCGCGATTGGGACGCGCCTTGGCGATAGTGTCATCGATCTCGAATTTACGACGCCAGGCTTCAATCCTAGTTTCCTCGGAGGCCAGAAAGTCTTGGAACATAATTGGCTTTAATTTTTGCCACAGCCCTGTCGGACTGCGAAAGTCGGGAATGCCGCTTTCTGTGCTAATACCGGCGCCGGTAAAAAATACAATCGTCTCCGCTTCCGCAACCAGTCGCGCCAAGTCGGCCATTAGCTAACCAAATGTTCGAGAAAGAACTGCCCGGCATCCTCTGCGACAGAGGCAAAAACTGGCGGCATAGCAATGGTGAAATGCCCAGCGTCATAATGCTTGGTTCTAACAATAGGCCCCGTCCGGCGCGCAAACACCGCGATTGACTCATTGGCGACTGTCTGATCGGTATCGCCTATTTGGATCAGTGTTGGCGTCTTTAAAGCATTCACCAAGGTCGATGGGTTGTTAAGGTGAAACTTGCCGCTCACGAGGCTTCTTGCCGCGACCGCGTTAATCCAATTGGGGCCAGCGACATCCATATACTGATCTGCCTCGGGGGCCACTAAAATACTTGGCACCTCGGGTTGGCTTGGGTCCTTAGCGGCGTTAATAAAAATTGGCCGACGGCCAACCAATCCGCCCCACCAGTCGCGTAAGGCTATTTTTTCAATTTGCGAAACTTGCTCGGCGCTCCGAAATTGGTTCGCCATAGTCATCGTCGCGTAAGGGTCAATCAGCGGGCATTGAGCGACAATGGCGCGGATCGACGGATCCTCGACCGCGAGATGAATGACATGCCCGCCGGAGAAGGAATACCCCCACAAAGCTACACGGTCGGCGTCAACATTATCAAGCGACCGCACATGATCAATCGCGGCTTTCCAGTCCTTACGTTGCCTCGGCACAGAAACCATCTGGCGCGGTGTCCCCTGGCTTTTACCGAAGCCGCGGTAATCAAATACCAAAACATGAAAGCCCTTGTTTTGGAACGCTACGGCATATTCAAAAAGGCCACTATCCATGGTGCCGCAAAAGCCGTGCGCCATGACAATCGCCGCCCCATTACTGGCTTTTTTATTTGGCATATATAAGCGCCCTGCGCATAAATCGCGCTCGGATCGGAACTCTATATCGCGATACATAACTCTCCCCTATAACTTATAGTTAAGCGCGAATTGATCTTGCTGCCAAGCTTTGGCATGCTGAGTTTACGAGGTTTTATATGAAATATTTACACACAATGGTTCGCGTCAATAATCTCGACGACAGTCTTAAATTTTATTGCGATTTACTAGGGCTTGAGGAGTTACGCCGGCACGAGGTTGAAGCTGGACGCTTTACGCTGGTTTTTCTTGCCCCACCCGGCCAGTCCGAGGCGCAGATTGAGCTAACCTATAACTGGGATCCAGAGCCACTTGGCGAAGGACGCAATTTCGGCCATTTGGCTTATGCAGTAGATGATATTTACGGGCTTTGCGAAACACTACGGGCGGCCGGCGTGACGATCAACCGCCCACCCCGTGATGGCCGTATGGCCTTTGTCCGATCGCCCGATAATATTTCGATCGAACTTTTGCAAGCTGGCGAGGCATTGCCACCAAAAGAGCCGTGGTTATCGATGGAAAACACAGGTCACTGGTAAGAGGGAAAATTTCGATGCGCGCCCGAAATCTCTGCCTCCCGCTCGCCATTGTGTTGCTTGCTCAGTTCAATCTTCCAGCCGAAGCGCAACGGCAAACCCGTCCCAGCGATATGGTGCGAGAGCGTGCCGCTGTTGCGCGAGATGTGCTCGACCCCTATTGGAGTGGGTTTATTGCCAAAGCGCGTGGCAACTGCGACTTAGCCGTCGAAGAATTAGCGGCCTTCGCCGCCCAAGGACGTGGTTTCGAAGATGCCCAAACCGCACTCGGTTTGTGCGAAATGATGCGTGCTGGTTACAAACCCGATTTGAGCGATCGCGATCAAAGCACAACCC
>JAYODZ010000062.1:0-736 GCA_038106515.1 Rhodobiaceae bacterium | reverse complement strand
CCAAAATGGATTTGTTCGTGGTCGTGAACTCGTCAACCGCGCCGCCGATGCCGGCTTTCATGGTGCACAAGCCGAAATGGCGCGCCTTTACATGTTCAATATTGGCCCTGAAAAAGATCCCGCCGAGGGCGCTAAATGGGCACATCTCTATCTGACCAATCCTGTTCGCCTCAGCATTGGTCTCGAAAATAATATCGAGGATGTCATCGCGCGTTTACAAACGACAACCTCGCAACAAGCCTGGCTCGAAGGCAAGGAACGGGCTCGCTATTGGTACCCCGTGTTTGACTTCTTACAAGAAGAAGAACCGCTCAATGACCCGCCGCCCCTGCCATCTCCGCAACAACAAAAAAGGAAAACCAATGGAAAAATTTCAGGCAAGTCGAGTTAATTTGCGTGCGCCGATTGTAAATCTATTTATCGCGCTGTGCATCGTCTTGCTGGTTTCATTCGCGTCTACCGCCAAAGCCGAGACCCGCATCGGCTATTTTGCCGGCGGATGCTTTTGGTGCACAGAAGCCGATTTCGAGAAGCTCGACGGCGTTTTGGCCGTTGTTTCTGGCTTTATGGGGGGAAAGGAAGAAAACCCATCATACGAACTCGTCGCCAGTGGGTTGACTGGACACCGCGAAACGGTGGCGGTTGAATATGACAGTGCTCGGATTTCCTATCAGCAGTTGCTAGACGCTTTTTGGCAAATGCACGATCCAACCGATAGCACGGGGTCATTTGTCGA
>JAYODZ010000061.1:655-11062 GCA_038106515.1 Rhodobiaceae bacterium | reverse complement strand
TTTGGCATTAGCTTTTGGCTTTGCGGCCGCTTTGGTTTTGGCAGTACTTTTTGAGGTTGCCATGGTTGCGGTCTCCACTCCTAACGACCCTCTTCCTCTTGGTCAGTCGGTTCGGCGAATATCGGTCGAGCCGATATTCGCGCCGCACTGCTTCCGATCAGAGCCGATGGTCGCGCAAAAAAAAACGCCGCTGTGCAAGCTGCCTCAGACGACAAACATATTATAGCAGATTTTTCATAATTTTCAACGCGGGCGATTTTAGTCGCCTTCGCCTGGGTTCTCGCTGAAATGATCAGCAAATTTATTCTCGACCGACACAAAAGCATCGGCATCAGCCGGCGCATCTTTCTTCATTGTAATATTAGGCCAGATCTCAGCATATTTGGTGTTAATCTCGAGCCATTTTTCGAGGCCACTTTCGGTGTCGGCTTTGATCGCTTCGGCTGGGCACTCGGGCTCGCACACGCCGCAATCAATGCACTCGTCGGGGTGGATGACCAACATGTTCTCACCCTCATAAAAGCAGTCAACTGGACAGACTTCAACGCAGTCCGTGTATTTGCATTTGATGCATGCTTCGGTAACGATATAAGTCATTTGGTTTCCTTACCTCTTAACTTTCGGCTTGTGATCGTGCCGCCTGACGAGCGATTGCACTGTCTTTTGGTGACAGATATATAAGGCCAGCGATGCGTTGGAGCAAGCTCGCTTCGAAATCCGTCACCTCGCCATCAGCATCAACGACGCTCCACAGGCATTCCATCAAATACATTTTGTGATCATGACCGAAATATTGATTAATCTGACGAGTCCAATTGTGCAGGTCATTGCTCTCTTCAGCCTTCTGCCGCGCCAAAACAACTAGCGCATCGGCCTCGTCTGCGGCAAGGCCAAAGGCGCTTTGTCCGAGATGACGGAGCAAGGCTTGCTCGCTGGCAGCTTCATCGCCATCAATTTGGCTGGCATAGGCCAACAGCACAGCCGCGGCCAGATGGCTCTCATCGGGGGTAAAATGCGGCGTGGCCGAAGCCGCGAGCGGCGCAAAAATCTCTTTAAATCGGTTCAACATGGGTCGTCCTTAGAAAATTCTTCCCCAAAAGGCAAGTCCGAAGCTGTCAATTTGTCATAAGCACGCCGGTCTTTTTTCGATGGGCGTCCTTTTCCGCTACGCGCGATCGACGGTCCGGTGCGGGCGCGTAAATTGACCGCCGGTTCGATCTCTTGATACAGCGTTTGCGCCTCGCTGGCGGGTCCACGTCGTTCGCTCAAGGCTGTGATCCGCACCGTATGCAGACGATCATGCACGGCAAAACTAAGATCGTCGCCGACCCGGATATTAGCACTTCCCTTATGCTGTTTTTCTCCGTTTAAACGCACTTTGCCGCCCTCGACAAGTTTCTGCGCCAGACTGCGGGTTTTAACGAAGCGGGCGTGCCACAGCCATTTATCTAAGCGCATGGTCGGAAGAGATTGGTCGTTCATTTTTTGGAGCGCTGCTGAGCGATTTTGATCTCAGCGAGAACGGCGAAGGGACTGTCGGGATTAGCAGGGCGTTGTGGTGAGCGCTTGCGGTGTTTCGATTTTGGCGAGGACTTTGTTTGCCCCGTGTTCCCAGCGTTCTTGCCTTTTGCTTTACCCGCGGGTCTGGGCTTGCTTGACCGTCGCCAAATTTTTGTCCGCATATCTTCCGCCGCCGCGGCTTCATATCCCAATTCGGTCAAAATAGCGTCCATATCGGCAAGGCCACAGCCAAGGATGGATAGCATGGTATCCGAAATTTGAAACCCAGCCTGCTCTGCTTTGGTGTTGGGGGCTTTGGTCTCCTGCTCAGGCATTACTTGCGCGGACGTCGCCTCGGCCTCTGACGGAGCGCTGCTGGCGCTACGAATGAGATCGGCCAGCCGCTCCAGCATATCAAACCGGACAACGCGGCTTTTGAAGGGATGAAAGCCATAGGCACGATACAGGCGATGCGGAATGTCGTTGCTCTTGCGCGCCGAAGTAATGCCCGGGCGGGGCAAAAAATGTAGATCAGCGCGCGGGTCGCGACCCGCGGTCAGGCTGGTTACCATTGCATTATGCTGGGCAGCGGCAGGGCGTAGAAGGTCCGGCAAAAAGACGTTAAACGCTCCAAAACGAACGCCGCACTGCCGCAGGCCCGCACGGCTCGGTTGCTGTAATTGTTTCAGCAAGGGGGCAATCTCGTGCCGCGGCAAGCTGCCGCCCGCTTCGAGCAGCTGGAAGGCGAGCCCGCGCGCCGGGCCATCCAAGGCGTCGACATCGACCAACCGCGCTAGCGGTGCGAGCTTTTGGCGCAATAGGTCGCGCACCCATTTTTGCAGCCGCGTATCGACCAGTTGGCGCGCTGGCCCGTTCAAAGTTTCATCGGCCCGCAAGACGACTGACGGATTGAATAAGCCTTCTGGGCTGGTGTCATCGCCCGCGAAGCTGACTAGCCCGACCGCCATGCTTTGCCATAAAATCACGCCACCGTGATCGAGCGCAAAGCTATCATCTTCAGCCGCCTGCATTAGATGGGCGCGATGGCGGATCTCTTGTGCGACCAGGTGTTCGACGGCACGTCGCGCTGCTCCCGTAGCGGCGCCCGAGAGGCGCGGATCGCGTTGCACGACGAGGCCATCAAGGCGGCCAGCATATTCACCTTCGATTGTAATATCGCCATTATCATCGAGCGTTGCTGTGACATCCTCGCGTCCTTGCAAGCGCCGTAATAGCGCTGCCGATTTGCGATCGACAAATTGTTGCGTGAGCTTGGCATGCAAAGCGTCAGATAATTTATCCTCGACCTCGCGGCTTTGGTCTTGCCAATGGCGCGGATCGGCTAGCCAGCTATTTTTATGGGCAACATAATTCCACGTACGGATATGCGCGATCCGGGCTGCCAGCGTGTCGAGATCGCCCTCGATATTGTCGCATTGGGAAATTCGGCTGGCGATCCAATCTGGATCTATCTGCCCGTTGTCGCTGCTTAAAAAGCTGAATATATCGCCGATTAGGGTAGCATGCTCGCCCGTCATGGTTTTCCGAAAATCCGGAATTTGCGCCACGTCCCAAAGGCGTTCGACATCGGCGCGTGTGTTGAGGCGATCCATAACATCCGGCACGCGACGTAAAAAAGCGAGTGCCGCGTGATCATCGGCGACGGGGCCCTTGCTCAAGCCAGCCATCGGCGACGGGGCCTCGAGGGATATGATCAAGCTGTCCAGTGAGGTGAAATCGAGATTGGCGTTGCGCCAGATCATGTTCTTAACCGGCTCAAAATCATGATTCTCGATACGGGCAATAAGTTCTTCGTCGAAAGCTTCGGCTTCGCCGGTGACACCGAAGCTGCCATCGCTTTTATGCCGACCGGCGCGTCCAGCAATCTGCGCCAACTCGGCAGCGGTCAGAGCGCGATGTTGGCGGCCGTCAAATTTTCGGGTTTGAGCAAAAACAACATGATCAATATCCATGTTCAGGCCCATGCCTATGGCATCGGTGGCGACCAGAAAATCAACTTCTCCCGATTGGTATAAAGCTACTTGCGCATTGCGCGTGCGCGGGCTGAGCGCACCCATGACAACGGCAGCCCCGCCTTTTTGTTGCCGGATCAGTTCGGCGATGGCGTAAACATTTTGCGCTGAAAAAGCGGCGATCGCGGTCCGGCGCGGCAGGCGCGATAATTTTTTCGAGCCGCCCCATCGTAAGGCGGAAAAGCGACTGCGTGTGTCAAATCGCGCTCGCGGGAGCAGGAGACCGAGGATCGGGCGCATCGTCTCGGCGCCGAGGAGCATTGTCTCTTGCGTGCCGCGTGCGTGTAAAATGCGATCGGTAAAAATATGCCCGCGTTCGAGATCGGTTGCCAATTGCACTTCGTCAACGGCGAGGAAATCCACCGACTTGGAGACCGGCATCGCTTCTACCGTGCAAATATAATAACGCGGTTTCGGCGGGATAATTTTCTCTTCACCTGTAATCAAGGCCAAATCGGCGGCGTTGACCTTGCCGAAATGTCCTGCGATCAGACGATCATAGACCTCGCGAGCCAGCAAGCGCAGGGGCAGGCCGATCATGCCCGTTGGATAGGCCAGCATGCGCTCCAGCGCGAGATGGGTTTTCCCCGTATTGGTTGGCCCGAGAACGATAGTGACGTCATTCGACCATTGCTGTGGCGGCTGAGAAGCTTGCATGGGGGGTAATTTGGGTGCTTGCGCGGCAGAAGGCAAGCGTGATTCGACGCCACGCAGTTGCTTTTAGAACATGGCAAGAACAGATAATGTACGAATCACTTACATAGTATTATTTCACCGTTCGTTCTCCACAATATCTTGTGGTTCTGCGCAAGCCACTCCCCGTCATCCTCCGGCCACGGAGCGGTTTTCGGCCGCGACGACCTGTCCTGCAATCGGCATATAGGCAAAGCCGCTGCCTGTGTTACTGTAGCGTCAAACTGGAGGGTGGTATGGATTTTGAAATTCCCGAAGATATTCGCGCCTATTTGGCCGTTTTGGATGATTTTATCGAAAAAGAGATCAAACCTTTGGAACAGGAGAACGACAATATTCGTTTCTTCGACCATCGCCGCGAACACGCGCGCACGGATTGGGATAATGACGGTCTGCCGCGCGAGGACTGGGAAGAGCTATTGGGCGAAATGCGCCGCCGCGCCGACGCCGCGGGGCATTTGCGATTTGGCTTACCGCGTGAGTTTGGCGGCCAGGACGGCTCGAATTTAGCCATGGCCGTTATTCGCGAGCATCTCGCCGCTAAAGGCCTTGGCTTGCATAATGATTTGCAGAATGAAAGCTCGATCGTTGGCAATATGCCGCAAGTTTTGATGTTCCGCGACTTTGGCACAGAGGCACAACAGCAGGAATTTATCAACGGCATGCTGTCAGGCACACACCGCGTGGCCTTTGGGCTGACCGAGCCGGAGCATGGCTCGGACGCGACATGGATGGACACCAAGGCCGTTCCTGAGACGCGTGATGGCGTCGAGGGTTGGTTGATCAATGGTGAGAAAATGTGGAACACGGGCCTGCATGTGGCCAATTACGACATGATTTTTGCCCGTACGTCAGGCGATCGCGGTGCCGCCAAGGGCATCAGCTGTTTTCTAGTGCCCACCGATGCGCCAGGTTTCAAGGTTGAGGAATATCTCTGGACGTTCAATATGCCGACCGATCACCCGCGTGTGTCCCTTAAGGACGTGTGGGTACCGAATGAGGCCTTGTTTGGTCCGCTCGATAGCGGCCTTGTCTTGGCACAGCATTTTGTCCATGAAAACCGTATTCGCCAAGCCGCTTCGGGGGTCGGTGCGGCGCAATATTGCATCAATGAAAGCGTCGCCTATGCCAAGCACCGTAAGCCTTTCGGCAAGCCGCTGGCGAGTAATCAGGCGATCCAATTCCCGTTGGTTGAGTTGCACACTGAATGCGAAATGATCCGCAATTTGGTCTATAAAACGGCGGCGCAAATGGATCAGATGAGCAAGCCCGAAGTAGCCAAAAAACTCTCCGATAAGGTGTCGATGTGTAACTATCGTGCTAATCGACTGGTGTGCGAGGCGGCTGATCAGGCGATGCAGGTGCATGGTGGGATAGGTTACTCGCGGCATAAGCCTTTTGAGCATATCTATCGCCATCATCGGCGCTATCGGATTACCGAGGGGGCTGAGGAAATTCAGATCCGCAAGGTCGCGGGCGTCCTATTCGGTTTTATCAGCCAATAGGCCGCTCTGACCCGATTTCTGGCCTTGACGACCCCGTTAGGCGTGACTATAAAGCACCCTGCACTGGGCGGTGGCGAAGGCTTGCCGTGCGGTTATAAGATCTCAAAAGCAGGAATTTAGGGAGACCAACATGTCCCGCGTATGTGAACTGACCGGTAAATCGGTAATGAGCGGAAATAATGTGAGCCACGCTGTCAATAAGACACGCCGTCGGTTTCTGCCTAATTTACAGCAAGTGAGCTTGCCCAGCGAAACGCTCGGCCGCTCTGTTCGTTTGCGTGTCAGCGCCGCAGCTCTGCGTTCCGTTGAGCATGTCGGTGGTATCGACAAGTTCTTGCTGAAAGCCAAAGACGCGGTCCTGTCTAACCGCGCAATCCGCGTTAAAAAAGAAATCTCTGCTAAGTCTGCCTAAAGCAGATTTGCTTTAGCGCCCAGCTGATGGTCGTACTGGCGCCGATGATGGTCTGCGCCCGCGGCTTGCTTGCGCCAGCGCGCCGGTGCCGCCCGCAATAGCACTCCGGTGTGGTTGTCCCATGGCTTCATCAAACAGCTCGGCAAGCTTGTCGGTCATGGCGCCACCGAGTTGCTCGGCATCGACAATCGTGACTGCGCGGCGATAATAGCGCGTCACATCATGACCAATACCAATAGCGATCAGCTCAACCGGTGAGCGCGTTTCGATATCTTCAATGACATTGCGCAAATGTTTTTCCAAATAATTACCCGTATTGATCGACAGGGTGCTGTCATCGACGGGAGCGCCATCGGAAATAACCATTAGGATGCGGCGTTGTTCGGGCCGCGCCAAGAGACGGTTATGGGCCCAGATCAGCGCTTCACCATCAATGTTTTCTTTCAACAAGCCCTCGCGCATCATCAAACCGAGATTGCGACGGGCCCGGCGCCAAGGCATGTCGGCGCTTTTATAAATAATATGGCGTAAATCATTGAGCCGCCCGGGATGTGCCGGCTTACCCGATGCCATCCATAATTCGCGCGACTGGCCGCCTTTCCAAGCGCGTGTGGTAAAGCCCAAAATCTCGGTTTTGACGTTACACCGTTCTAGGGTGCGTGCTAAAATATCGGCGCTCATGGCGGCAACAGTGATCGGGCGGCCACGCATGGAGCCAGAATTATCGAGTAAAATGGTAACCACTGTGTCGCGGAATTTCGTGTCCTGCTCTTGTTTATAGGAGAGCGGCTGGGTCGGGTCGATGACGATGCGCGACAGGCGCGCTGGGTCCAGATAGCCCTCTTCGAGATCAAAGTCCCAAGATCGGTTTTGTTTGGCTTGCAGGCGGCGTTGCAAGCGATTGGCAAGCCGCGCGACTACACCCTGCAGATTTTGTAATTGTTGATCGAGATAGCTGCGCAAGCGGCTCAGTTCCTCGACATCGCAAAGCTCTTCGGCTTCGATGACTTCATCAAATTGCGGCGTGAAAATGCGATAATTCGACTTATCGGGATCGATTTTGCCTTCCTGCATGTTGGTCTGCGTGGTCTCGCCGCCGTCATCCCCCTCCATGTCGCCATCGGTCTGATCGGATTCAAGTTGTAGGGTCTCGTCGTCGCCCAGCTCGCTGTCGCCATCGCCAAATTCTGTATCTTCAGACTGGCCGCCTTCTTGTTGACTGGCTTCGCCATTTTCTCCGTCGCTGAGATCGTCGCCATCATTTTCGCCGTCGCCATCTTCACCATCTTGTTCTTCCTGAGCGCCGTCTTCGAGAAGCCCTAGATCGACGAGAATGTCGCGCGAGATTTTGCTGAATTCGGTTTGGTCTTGCATGACATCGGACAGGCGACTGATGTTTTTACCGGCTTGGCTCTCAATCACATCGCGCCAGCTGGCAACCGCGGCCTGCGCCGCTTCTGGGATCGGCCGCCCTGTCAATTGCGCCCGAATAATAAACCCCAGCGCTTCAGACAGAGGTACGTCATCGCGGGTGGTTTCATCGTTCCAGCCCAGCCGCTTGACGCGGTCATTATGCATGGCATCGATGTTTTCGCCGATCCCGCGCATGTCGCAGCTACCTAGAGCCTCATAGCGCGCTGTCTCGGCGGCTTGAAAGGTCGCTCGCGCCGCTGGGTCGGCGGGCGATAAGGTGGCGGAGACGGCATCGTCGTGATGCGCCAAACGCAAAGCAATGGTGTCGCTTTGGCCGCGAATGATCATGCGGTCGGACGCTGGCAAGTCGCGCGCTGGCTGGCTGATACGGGCCTTGAGACCCATGAGGGATGGTGTTTCAGCCCCAAAGGCAACCGAGAGCTCGGGCTCTTCCGCAATCGAACGCATCGTCTGGGTGACGGCACGTTTGAAGCGGTCGATGTCTTGCTCAGCCATTATGACCTCAAGATGCGAGGACGCTTACGGCGCTCTTGGGCAGTTCATGGCCCATGCAGCGCTGGTAAAACTCGGCTACGGTTGGACGTTCCAGCTCATCGCATTTGTTCAAAAAGGTAACTTGGAAAGCAAAAGCTTCATCGCCAAAGATCGTTGCATTTTCAGCCCAAGTGAGCACTGTCCGCGGGCTCATCACGGTCGAAATGTCCCCATTGATAAAAGCCGCGCGCGTCAAATCGGCGACCCGAACCATAGCGGCGATTTTCTCACGCCCAGCGGCGCCTTCATAGCCCTTGGCTTTGGCATGGACAATATTGGTTTCTTCATCATGCGATAAATAATTCAAGGTCGTAACAATGTTCCAGCGGTCCATCTGACCCTGATTGATTTGTTGCGTGCCGTGATAAAGCCCCGACGTATCCCCGAGGCCGATTGTATTGGTCGTCGAGAAAAGGCGGAAATAGGGATGCGGGCGGATCACTTTGCTTTGATCGAGCAAGGTGAGCTTCCCAGCAACCTCGAGCACGCGCTGGATCACGAACATCACATCGGGGCGGCCGGCATCATATTCATCGAATACCAGTGCCACTGGGTTTTGGAGCGCCCAAGGCAAAATGCCTTCTTGGAACTCGGTCACTTGTTTGCCGTCTTTTAAGACAATGGCGTCCTTGCCGACCAAATCAATCCGACTAACATGGCTGTCGAGGTTAACCCGCACGCAGGGCCAGTTGAGGCGCGCCGCGACTTGCTCAATATGCGTTGATTTCCCTGTGCCGTGATAGCCCTGCACCATGACGCGCCGATTATGCGCAAAGCCCGCGAGTAGTGCCATGGTGGTTTGCTTGTCGAACAGATAATCCTCATCGAGGTCGGGGACATATTCGCTTTTTTGCGAGAAGGCCGGAACTTGCACATCAATATCGACGCCAAACAGATCGCGCGCGGAGACGGTGATATCCGGTTGTGCTTGCATGGCCGCGTCGGCGACCTTTTGGTTTTCTTTTGGCATAGACAAATTCTCCACTGCGATAGGGTACGATGTGATACTTAGGCCGAAGTGTTAGCAAATAAAGGCGTTTAGCAAAAGCCCGAAGCTTTTAAGTAATTATAGGCTTGGATAACGCGATTAAGCTCATCCTCATGGCGTCGTTCGCCGCCATTCATATCGGGGTGATAGCGCTTCAGCAAGAGCTTATAGCTCTGGCGTACGGCTTTCGCATCTGCCGTTTCGTCGAGATCGAGAAGATCGAGCGCCCGTTTTTGCCCGGGCGAGACATATTTGCCACGCGGCGCGGCCTCGGCGGCCTCGCTTCGAAAGCTCGGATCCATAATCTCCAACGGGTCATGAAATTGCCAATCTAACTGCGCCTTGCCGCGGGCGCGGCGGGTTCCCAGCGCCCAAGTGGGGCGGTGCCCGGTGGTTGTTCCGCGTCGATAGGCATCGGCGTCTTCATCACTCATGCCCTCGAAGAAGTTATAATTACGATTGTGTTCGGTAATATGTTGTTTGCAAAAAAATCGTTTCTCGCGCGACCGCGGGCTTGCTGGCGCAGGAAAATCAGCCTTCTCCTCGCAATCGGGCCAAGAGCAGGGGGTGGCCTCCTCATGCACAATCTCCGCCGGTTTATAGATGCGGATCATGTCGAAATATTTAGAATTTAACTTCATACCCCTATGGTGCCATTAATTCGGGGTTTCTTCTACTCAAAGATCGGCGCGGGGAACCTGTGACACTTCGTCTATAGGGTGGCGCCTCGCGATCGGCAGGCGCTGTTTTTTTCCTCGGGCGCAGGTTATAAGACATGATCAGATCAAGTGGGGTTTTGAAGATGCAGGTTGCTCAGCGCATGGAGGCAAAATTACGGGCTGGATTGGCGCCAGAGCTTGTCGATATTATCGACGAGTCGCACAAGCATGCAGGCCATAGCGGGGCGCGACCCGAAGGTGAAACGCATTTCCGCCTTTTAATTGTTGCCGCTACATTTGTTGGGCAATCACGGGTAGCGCGACAACGCTTGGTGTTTGATCTCCTCGCTGATGAGCTTGCTGGCCCCGTCCATGCGCTGGCTCTGCGTACGCTAACGCCCGAGGAACATGCCGCGTCCTCAGCTTAATGGTCGGCGGCAATATCTTGGGTAATGCGCAGACTAATAATCTGATTTCTTTGCCGCGCCATAACCCGAAACCGGAGATTATAAAAATCGAAGACTTGCCCGATTTCCGGTATAGCGCGTGCTTCGTGGATGACCAACCCCGCAATGGTGGTGGCCTCATTGTCGGGCAGGCTCCATCCCATTTCGCGATTTAAGTCGCGGATCGTCATCGAGCCATGCAC
>JAYODZ010000061.1:0-645 GCA_038106515.1 Rhodobiaceae bacterium | reverse complement strand
TGCGGGCGTTGATGCGTCTGACGGCTTTTTCTGGCTCGTCATGCTCATCTTGAATATGGCCGACAATCTCCTCGAGGATGTCTTCCATTGAAATCAGCCCCATCAAATCGCCATATTCATCGATCACGAGTGCGATATGGGCTTTGCGGGCGCGGAAGGCGGCCAATTGCTCTGAGAGGGGCGTCGTTTCGGGAACAAACCAAGGCGGTGTCATCAGGCTTTCAATGTCGACGCCCTTGGCTCCTTGTGGATGCGCCGCCAGCGCCCGCAACACATCCTTGGCATGCAAAATCCCGACAATATTCTCAGGGTGGTTGCGCCATAGCGGAATGCGTGTGAAGGGGCTTTCCAAAACATTTTGTATAATCTCAGCGCTCGATGTTCCGGCATCGATCATCGACATGCTTTTGCGATGCACCATGACTTCTTCGATCGTGATATTGGCGAGATCAAGAATGCCGCCGAGCATATCGCGGTCGCGTTTAACAACCCCGCCTTCACGGTGGTGGAGGTCGATAGCGCCCCGAATTTCTTCATGCGGCGCCAGCAAGAAATCTTCATCGATGCCCCGAAACCCCGCCAGTCGCAACGCTACGCGCGAAATGGCTTGCAACAGTCGCGTCAGCGGCCATAACAGCCATACCA
>JAYODZ010000060.1:4974-11088 GCA_038106515.1 Rhodobiaceae bacterium | reverse complement strand
CTTACGCGTTTGGCGAGAGTAAGAGGTTAAGACGCGAGTCTACTTTAGCTTCGTAGCCGGGTAACACAACCGTGGTCGAATCCATTTCCGTAATCACGGCAGGGCCTTTGACAATATGACCAGCTTCTAGCTTCGCGCGGTCGTATATTTTACCGTTATGCATCGCGCCTTCATAATAGAAGGAATGATCGCAAATCGCCGCATCTTCGACTTTATTTTTGCCGCTAGCGGATTCAGCTGACAGCTCGACATTGGCCGGCGGGCCTAAGACGACAGCCCGGAGATTGACGAATTCTTTCTCATTGGTCAGGCGGAAGGTGAAGAGCTGTTCATGCAAGTCATCAAAGTCAGCTGAAACTTTATCGAATTTTCCGGCCTTAATATCTTTGATGTCGGCTGGGATCGACAGAACGAGACCTTGGCCAGAATAGCGAATATCGATCTCGTAGCGTACCTCGACTGTTTTCGGGTCAACATCCCCGCCTTTGCCAGCTCCCATACCGTCTTTGGCGCTTTCGGCCAGCGCTAGCAGGTCGTCTTCGAGCTTGCTGCCATCGGCGGCTTTCATATTCACGATAATGGTTTTCGATGCTTCATTGCGCAAACGGGTGGTCGCATCGCCATAAGCACACAAGATGCCGGGGCCAGGCGGCACAATCACGGGCCAGGCTTGCGTCAATTCACCCAGAGCATTAGCGTGCAATGGGCCGGCACCGCCAAACGCCATCAGCGAGAAGTCGCGCGGGTCATATCCTTTTTCGACCGACACCAAGCGCACGGCGCCGAACATTTTCTCATTCACAATTTTGATAATGCCCTCGGCGGCTTCCATCAGCCCGAGGCCCAAGGCGTCGGCAACTTTTTGGACGGCTTTTTCTGCCAGATCGGGGCGGACTTCCATGTCACCGCCGAGTTTTTGCTGCACCGGCAAATAACCGAGAACGATATTGGCGTCGGTCACCGTTGGCTCGGTGCCGCCTTTATTATATGCGGCAGGCCCCGGCACGGCACCAGCAGACTCGGGTCCAACGCGCAAAGCTTTGGTCAGCTCAGGAACATGAGCAATCGACCCACCGCCGGCGCCGATCGAGCGCACGTCGAGGGCGCTGGCCCTTACCGTCACGTCGCCCACTGTCGTTTCACGGCGAACCAAGGCTTGGCCGTTTTCGATCAAGGCAACGTCGGTCGATGTGCCCCCCATGTCAAAGGTAATGACATTATTAAGGCCGGCTTGCTCACCCACCCAAATCGCGCCAGCAACGCCGCCAGCGGGGCCGCTCATCAGCAGGTTAACTGGAAAGTTCGATGCGGCATCGGCCGTTGATAGGCCGCCATCCGACCGCAGGATGGAGAGGCTGGCGCCATCCATCAGCTTTTTAAACTCGCTCTGCAGATTGGAAATATATTTTTCTACTTCGGGTCGAACATAGGAATTTGCCACGGTCGTGATCGTCCGCTCATATTCCTGCAGCTCTGGAATTACCTCGCTCGACAACGAAACCGGAATGCTCGGCAGTTCTTCAGAAACAATCTCACGTACGCGTTTTTCGTGCGCATCATTGGTGAAGCTGTTGATCAGGCAGACCGTAACCGCCTCAACATTCTGCTCTTTCAAAATGGCAATATCGGCGCGCAGTTGTTTTTCGTCGAGGGCTTCATGCACGCTACCATCGGCATTCATCCGTTCATGCGCTTCGATGGTGCATTCGAGCGGCGCGAGAGGCGGCGTTTTTTGGTAATAGAGCCAGCCACCGAGACCGCCTGGGACATAGGACCGCGCAATTTGCAAAACCTGACGGTAGCCTTTGGTCGTGATCAGACCAACGCGCGCGCCGCGACCCGTGAGGATCGAGTTGGTGGCAACGGTGGTGCCGTGTGTAATGGCTTCGATTTCAGAGAGATCGGCGCCGGCGATCGAGCAGGCTTTGCGGATCCCGTTTAACACGCCCTCTGAGCTATCATGCGGCGTCGAGGGAACCTTGGCCGTAAAAAATTTGGAATTTTCAGTATCGACAAGCAGAACATCGGTAAAAGTTCCGCCCACATCCACGCCGATTTTATACATGCGCCTACCTCTTTCGTCGTTGCATTTCTTCGAAGTTGCAGTGTCTCCGTTTGGGAGAATAGTCTTCTCTTCGCGGCTTTTTCAAGGATTTATCCTCTGTTATCATTTCGGTGAAATCAAGTGTTTTGTATACTTTTTTAAAAATATCTGGGGTGTTTTTTCGCGGCGTCAGGCCTAAGAAACGCGCCGTTATTTGGAATTTCTCTTCTATATAGGACGAATGTGAATGCTGAATTATCAAATTGGTGTACAATTTATCGCTATGGCGTGGTTTGCGTTGGGTCGCGAAGACTGGCCGATGTCACCTTTTGTGGGGGATGAATGAGTTTATTAGGCGATATTGTGTCTCCCTATTTATGGGCAATTGCCGCTCTGACCGCGGCATTAGGCCAATCCGTGCGGTCGGTAATCCAAAAACGTTCGCGACAGAGCTTGGGTATTTTTGGTAGCGCTTTCGTCCGCTTTGTCTTTGCCGTGCCATTGGCTAGCGTGGTTCTCATAACCCTCATTTCGGAGCCATGGCGCCACTATGCTGACTTTCCTCTGGCGTTCTATTTTTGGGTTGCCATGGCGGGGACGATGCAAATTTTTCTAACCATTATTTTGGGTTACGCTTTCGAGCAGCGAAATTTTGCGACCTCGATTGCTCTGTCGAAGACCGATGTTCTGCAAGCTGCCTTTTTCGAAATGCTATTGCTGGCGGTGATCCCAGATACCCGCAGCGCCATTGCAATTGGTATTGGTTTGTTGGCGGTGTTTATCATGGCTAAGGGGCGGGCGCAGCCCCGTGTCGTGTCGGTGTCCATGACCAGCAATTGGATGTCGGTTTCACTGGGCTTGGGCGCTGGCTTTGCGCAAGCCATGTGCGCCGTTCTCTATCGCGTGGCGCTCGAGACCCTCGAGGGTCAGGATTATTTTGCCAATGCTATTATGACCTCGGTCGCAGCAATTTATTTTCAGACTCTGGCGCTCGGCCTTTTTATGGTGTTTTTCCATCGGCAGCAGTTGCGTGACAGTGTGCGCAGCGGGCCGGTTTCATTCGCCGCTGGCACCATCGCAGCGATCACAACTTTTATGTGGCTGTTTGCCTTTAGTTTGAATGGGGTCGCTCCCGTGCGTATGGTGGGTCAGGTCGAAATTGTCTTCAGCCTGATGTTTAGCGTTTGGTTTTTCAAAGAGCGCGTCACCCGCACCGAACTGATCGGCGCTGCCGCGATTATCTTATCGGTTTTGATATTGCTATCTTAACGCTTAATGTTGCGCCGCGAGCTTTTTGGCAGTCCAAGCGGCCGTCCGGCCTCCGATCGCGGCGCCGATGAAGCTCCCGGCCAAATCGGCAGCGGCCTTGAGTTTGCGCTCGTCGATGCCGGTTTCAAAACCCATTTGATGCACCAGGCTGACAATATCTTCGGTCGCCAAATTGCCGGCGGCGCCGGGGGCAAAGGGGCAGCCGCCTAAACCGCCTATCGAGGCATCGAATTTGCGGATGCCGCAGCTGATTGCGGCATAAGCATTGGCGAGGCCAAGCGCGCGTGTGTCGTGAAAATGAGCCGACAGGATCGCGCTGTCGAAATCTTGCAACAGCAAATCGAATAAAATTTTAACCTGCATCGGATTAGCGGCACCGATGGTATCAGCGATGATTAATTCTTGCGCGCCAGCTTGTTGCATTTGGTGCGCCATGGCGACGATGCGGTCGGGGGCAACCTTACCTTCAAACGGGCATTCAAAAGCCACCGACAGATAGGCTTGTCCACGAATATTGTCAGCTTTGGCTTGCGCCATAATTTCGCCAGCCTGCGCCATAATTGCGTCATAGCCCATATTGATGTTCTTCTGGTTCATGGTCTCGGTCGCCGATGGCACCACCGAAACGACCTTGGCACCAGCGGCGCGGGCCATTTCGTAACCGCGCATATTGGGCACCAAAACGCTCAAATTGGCGTCGCTCTTGGCCAGTGTTTCCATGATCTCGCTGGCGCCGGCCATACGTGGAACTGCTTTCGGTGAGACGAAGCTCGCGATCTCAACCCCCGGCACGCCCGCCTCGAGCAGCGCTTCAATCAACCGGATACGGTCTTCGGGGCTAACTTGCGTCGCTTGGTTTTGTAAACCGTCGCGGGGGCCGACATCATTGATAAAAATAAATTCGCTCATCACTCTGTTTCCTTAAGCTGCTGTCAAGGCGACCTGATTATTTACCCAACCAGTCACGCCAAACCTCTTCATTATGCGCGCCCAACAGAGGCGGCGGTGTGAAGGTTTCGGCATTGGTCTCGGAAAGTTTGATCGGGTTGCCCGGCACGCGGGCGCTGCCATCGACCGGGTGTTGCAGATCGATGATCATGTTGCGGGCTAAGACTTGCGGGTCTTGCATGGCTTGCGCGATATTATTGACGCGCGCGCAAGGGATGCGGCCTTCCTCGAGTTTCGCTAACCAATAATCGGCGTCCTGTTCTTGCAATGCCATATTGATGCGCTCTTCAATAAAGGCTTTTTGTTTCAAGCGCCCGGGCGCGAATTCAAAACTCGGATCGCGCAGGCTATCATCGTCCAACAGGTCAACCAGAACAGGCCAGAAATTTTCCGCCACGCAAGCGATAACAATCATATCGGTCTTGGTCGAGAAGGTGTTGTAGGGCACATGCACAAAGTGTGAGTTGCCGAGTGGCTTCGGAATTTCACCCGACATCGAGACCATTGTCGCCATGTAATTGAGCATTGAGATTTGACAATCGAGCATCGAAATATCGACATGTTGCCCGCGTCCTGTCGTGTTACGCGCGTTCAGGGCGGCCAAAATACCCATCACCGCAAACATACCGCCACCGAGATCGCCAATCGGAATGCCAGCTCGAATAACATCTTCGGGGTCTTTACCCGTGATCGACATACCGCCGCCTAAGGCTTGCGCGATTTGATCGAAGGCCGGCCGCTGAAAAGCAGGGCCAGTTTCGCCAAAGCCTGTCACGGTGCAGGTGATGATGCGGGGGTTAATTTTCGACAAGGCGTCGAAATCAATCTTTAATTTTTTCGAGACACCGGCTGAGAAATTATTCATCACGACATCGGCGACGCTGACCAGCTCGTAAAATTGCTGCAAGCCCTCTTCGCTTTTCAAATCGAGAACAACACTCCGCTTGTTACGGTTGAGGGTGAAAAAATACGCCCCCATGCCATGGATCGAATTCGCGGGGTCTTTTTCGAGCAAGCGACGCGTGCCTTCGCCTTTCACGGGCGGTTCGACCTTGACCGTATCCATGCCCAAATCTGACAAAATCATCGCACCATAGGGGCCAGACAACATATGCGTGAGGTCGAGCATCCTGACGCCTTCAAGAGGTTTCTTCATTTAATCGCTCCCGAGAAACAAAACTATTGTATACAATATAGGGGTGGTGATGTGTGGTGTCAAATTCTATTGTGACCCAGATCCTGACGCGGCTGGCGTTGACAGCCCCTCACGATAACTCACATAAGCAGCATAAATATGAGATTTAACGACGGACTCGGCCCAATTCGCGTCAGATTTATAAAATGCGCGAACCAAAGCGCGATGATCTTCATTCGACTGTTGAACCCGTTCTCGGTTAAAATTTTTGGCTGTCTTGTGTACAACAGGCGGCGGCGACAGGGCGGGCATGAGGTCGGAAAGCCGCGGATTATTGGCGATTTCGTAGAGCTGGTTATGAAAGCTACGATTGAGCTCGAGGAAACGCTCGGCCAAAACCAAGGGGTCTTGCTCCTGCGCGATCACCCGCGCCATTTCCTCGGTATTGGACGTCAGCGCGGCCAGTCCTGTCGTCGTAATCTTTGCCGCTACCAGCCGCACGATCAGCCCTTCCATGCGGGCGCGGGCCTCATAGACTTCCTTTACCTCGGCATCGGACCAGGATTTGACCCAAGCGCCTTGATTTTTACGCTGCAGGACATAGCCTTCAAAGGAGAGTTGACGTAAGGCATCGCGCACCGGTGTGCGGCTGACGTCGCATAGCCGCACCATAGCTTCTTCGCTAATTTTTTCGCCCTGCACTAAATCGCCATCGATG
>JAYODZ010000060.1:1867-4964 GCA_038106515.1 Rhodobiaceae bacterium | reverse complement strand
TAATCCGATAGGCAATGTCCGACGCATTTGTCATATCAGCCCCCTAGCTCGCAGATCATAAGGTAATGATCGTCGATCCGGATCGCAATCATTACTTAGCGTTTTTAGCTCTGCTTCGGGTGTCCGGCGATCGTGGTGGTTGGGCTTTGAGTTGACGCGTCCCCAATTAGCGTCCAAGCTGGCTCCAGCTCCTCGGGAGCCAGTTTATTTGCGTCCAGTGTCGAACTATCAACAAACCGAATAAAGGACACATCTATGCAAAACCCTCTCAAGTATCCCGTCGGCCGCCGCATATTTTTGGCGTCACTGGCCGCCGTTTCGGCGACGGCTTTACTCCCTAACATGTCGGCGGCTAAGGGGTCGGCAGGTTATCCCTCGATGCAGGTTTTTAAATCGCCGAGTTGCGGTTGCTGTACGGCTTGGGTTGAGCATGTTTCCAATGCTGGTTTTGAGGTCAAAACCGTCAATGTTGAAAACGCCGCCCTGAACAATTTGAAAACCAAATATGGTATTGGCGCCAATTACGCTTCATGCCACACCGCTATCATTGGGGGCTATGTGGTCGAGGGGCATGTGCCAGCTGATGACATCAAAACCCTATTGGATACCCGCCCCAAAATAAAGGGTTTAGCTGTCCCTGGTATGCCGATGGGCTCACCCGGCATGGAGCATGGTCCGCACGGCGAGACCTTCGCAACCTTGCAAATCGCCAAGGACGGTACGGCCAGCATTTTCAATATGCACAATCAATAAAAGCTGCTTGATCTGCTAAAGCTTCAGTTGCCCCCGCCCAATGTCGGCGCTACACTTTCACCACTGCCGTGAACATTGAGGAGGGGGAGCAATGATTACTGGGTCGTGCCTTTGTGGGCAATTAAGCTATGAGTTAGACGAGACATCGGCCGTCGGCGGCATCCATTGCCATTGCACCGATTGCCGCAAGGCAACTGGGTCTGGAAAGGCGAGTATTATCAACTTTCCAAAATCAGCCGTAAAATTGTCCGGCAATTTTAAAACCTATGAGACCGTCGGCACAGGCGGTCTGCATATTCAGCGCGGCTTTTGTCCTGATTGCGGCTCGCAACTCCTGACACTGGTCGGCGAAATGCCTGACAATATTTTTATCAAAGCCGGCACTATGGATGATAGCAGTTGGGCGCGATTCGATATTTCGATTTGGGGAGACTCGGCGGAAGAATGGTCGCCAGCCGATGCCCGCCTGCCAGTTCTACCGCAAAACATGACGTCCTGATTGAAGCAAACCGCTCGGTCGCGGATTAGCCGCGGTGGGCGTGGAAGAAAAAGCGATTTGTACTGATGAGTGAGGGGTAAATGTCACTGTTAAATGATATGTCTTGGGTCTTAGCTTTTCGGAGCTTCGAGGTCACCCAATTTATGGAAGCCATAACCTTGATTGGCTATGGCCCGTTTTTGATCACCTTTATGTGCTTTGGCTATTTTTTCTTCCCCGCCCGCATGTTCAACCAGGCGGCCTTATTGTTTTTTGTCTCCGTCTTGGTCAATATTTTACTGAAAGATTTTGCACAGGATGCACGCCCCGATGCGATGTATCGGGTCGATATGCGTGCCGGTAGTAGCTATGGCTGGCCGAGTGGGCATGCGCAAATTGCGATAACGCTGTGGGGCTTTTTGGCACTGCAGACGCGGCAAAACCTGACGCGACTGTTATGTTTATTGCTGATTGTGTTGATTATTGCCAGCCGCTTATATCTCGGCGTCCATGACCTTGCCGATGTCATTGGAGGCACTCTGATTGGTCTGGCTCTGTTGTGGCTATGGATCGCGAGGCCGGGGCCGCTGACGGAGCTGGCGAGGTTGCCCCTGCGGTCGGCAGTGCTCTTGGTTGCGGTGATCCATTTGGCCTACTACATATTTTATCCAGTCCATGCCGATCACCCCGCTCCAATTTGGATTATGGGGCTAATGATCGGCTGGCTGATCGGCCTTATGCTGGTCGGGATAAATCACATGCAAACGGCCTGGATCGGTCGCTTGCTGGTCGCCAGTGCGGCCGGTGCGGTCGGCTTTTTTGGCATGATTTTCACCACCCGTTTGGCTAAAACGATCAGCTTGGACGGCGCCATAGATGACCTCGTCACCTATGGTTTGGGTGCGGCACTCAGCCTCGTGGTTACCCTCGTTATCCCTGTTATTCTGCGCAAATTGGGCCTTGCGTCGGAGACGGCGTAACAACCCATGCGTCACGACGCTCGGGCAGGGGGACATAAAATGAGTGATAAAATTTGTATTATTGGGGCGGGCTGCTCGGGGTTTAGCGTGGCCAAGCGGCTGAAAGAGGCGGGTCTCGCCTATGATCAGTTCGAGGCTTCCGATGATATTGGCGGTAATTGGTACCACAATAACCCGAATGGCATGTCAGCTTGTTATCAATCCTTGCATATTGATACATCGAAATATCGTTTGGCCTTCGAAGATTTTCCAGTGCCCGACGATTGGCCAGATTTTCCGCATCACTCTTTAATGCTGTCTTATTTCCACGATTATGTGACGCATTTCGGCTTGCGCGAGAATATCACTTTCAACTCCCGCGTTGAGGATGTCGCGCGGGATGCTACGGGGCGGTATCAAGTGACTTTATCGAACGGCGAGAGCCGCCAGTATCGCGCCGTCGTGGTTGCTAATGGGCACCATTGGGATCCCAAAATACCCACCGAATATCAGGGACGGTTCGAGGGGATCCAGTTTCACAGCCACAGTTACGACTCGCCCTTTGCACCACATGATTTGCGCGGCAAACGCGTCCTCATTGTGGGCGTCGGCAATTCCGCCATGGATATCGCCTCTGAAGTGTCGCAACGCCCGATAGCGGCCAAATGCATTGTTTCAACCCGCCGCGGTGTTTGGGTGTTACCAAAATATCTCAACGGACAACCCGCCGATAAAGCCATGTTGCCGGGTTGGGTACCCATGAAACTCGGTCGTATTTTGGCAGCGCGTATGATCAAGACCCGCGTCGGCGCGATGGAGAATTTTGGTTTGCCGAAACCCGATCACGATCCGCTAACGGCGCACCCCTCGGTTTCAGGCGAATTTTTGACCCGTCTAGGCTCTGGGG
>JAYODZ010000060.1:0-1857 GCA_038106515.1 Rhodobiaceae bacterium | reverse complement strand
TATTGAAATTCGCCCAGGGATTGAACGCCTGCGGCCTACCGGTGTCGATTTTACCGACGGCTCCGCGGCGGAGGTGGATGTCATTATCTGGGCGACGGGCTATAAAATAAGTTTCCCCTTCCTCAAGCAAAATGATCTCGCGGTGGAACAAAATCGGTTCCCGCTCTATCGGCGGATGGTGCGCCCAGGTTGGGATAATTTATTTTTTGTCGGTCTAGCGCAGCCTTTGCCGACACTTGTCAATCTGGCAGAGCAGCAGTCGAAGTTTGTTCTCGCGGTCTTGCAGGGTGATATTAAGCTTCCGAGCGATGCGGAAATGGAGCGACGCATTTTGCAGGACGAGAAGCGCTATCTCGGGCATTATTATAATAGCGAGCGGCATACCATTCAGATCGATTTTAATCATTATGTTGCTGATCTGCGTCGCGATCTCGGGTCGGCCTGGACGCAACCGCGCTAGCGCGGCCGGCGTAGATTAAAACAGCAAAGGTTCGATTATGGTTCAGCCCGAAAAAATGCAAGCCCTCTGCGTTGAGGAACTGGCCGACGACTATGCTGGCGTGGTTTTGCGCCAAATCGACATTCCCGTCCCAGCTGCCGACGAAGTTCTGGTTCGCATTGGCGCCGCAACGCTCGGATTTCCCGATCTTTTGATGACCCGTGGTGCGTATCAACACAAACCCGAACTTCCCTTTATTATGGGCGGCGAGGCGGCAGGCGAGATTGTTGCTTGCGGCTCTGCCGTTGCGAATTTTGTCGTCGGCGAGCGTGTCGCTGTCGGCAAGATCGGTGGGGGTTTTGCGGGCTATGGATGCTATAAGTCCGCGTCGCTTCGGCGCTGCTCCGAAACACTGAGTTTGGCTCAAGCAGCGGCGCTCGGTGCGGCCTATTTGACCGCCTATGTCGCCTTGGTGCGCCGCGCCCATGTGCAAGCTGGGGAGTGGGTGTTGGTGCATGGTGCTGCTGGTGGTGTTGGGCTGGCGGCTGTTGATCTCGCGAAAGCGCTTGGCGCGCGGGTGATTGCGACCTCGCCCTCGCAAGACAAGCTCGATCAGATTGCGACCCTCTATAATCCCGATGTCTGTCTCAATAGTTCTGACGGGTTTCGCGATGCGGTTAAAGAGATTACCGGCGGCGGCGCTGACGTCATTTATGATCCGGTTGGTGGCGATGTGTTCGATGAAAGCGTGCGCTGTATCGCGTGGAATGGCCGCCTGTTGGTGATCGGCTTTGCCTCGGGGCGGATCCCCTCGCTTGGCGTCAATATGCCATTGATCAAAGGTTTTTCTGTGGTCGGGGTTCGGGCTGGCGAATATGGTCGCCGCGAGCCTGACAAGGGAGCGGAAAATCTTGATGCAATATGGGATATGGCGTCGCGCGGGATCATCCGCCCGCATGTCTGCGCCGAAGTGCCGTTGACCGATTGGCGGCAAGCTTTTGACATGATGTCAAACCGAGCCGTTGTCGGCCGCGTGGTTTTATGCCCCTAAGCTGGCCTCTGAGCTATGCGTAGGGCATGATAAGATAAATCAAGAGAGGGGTGCTATGAAATATCCGCTACCGATTGATGAACCCGTGGCCGATGGGATGATTATGTCTTGGGCGCCGTTTGGTGAGCATTTGGGATTTATGGTTCTAGGATTTAATGGCGATGAAATTTGCGGCGGCATGAAGTGGCAAGACTGGCAAGTCGGCAATCCGCAAAATAACAGCATCCATGGCGGCGTCATGACAGCTTTTTTGGACCAAACCTTTGGCGCCGCGGTGTTCCGTAAGATCAAGCTCGAGACGGCCATCGCGACGATCGAGTTGCGCATTGACTATATGCGACCGACGCTACCGCATCACGATATTTAC
>JAYODZ010000059.1:0-11132 GCA_038106515.1 Rhodobiaceae bacterium | reverse complement strand
GAAGCGATCAATGCCGCATTGACCCGCGCCATCACGAAAGTGAATGGGGCGGCAATTGATGCTAAAAATTTGATCGGCAAAGTGACCCAATCTTCATCGCAAGACGGCGTGCGGCAGACAAATACCGATAAGACTATGCAACGTAATTACCGCGAAGCGTCACGCGGCGTTGTCTCGTCATACGATATTGTGAAGCTCGAACAACAGGCCGATGGACAATGGCGCGCTGATGTGACGGCCAAAATTGCGCAATTATCGCTGACGGGGCAAGCTGGCCGCAAGCGCATCGCCATCCTACCGTTCCGTGTCGACGCTAGCAGTAAAGCCCTCAATAAGCTCGCCGACGAGCCATATTTGATCAGCTCGAAATTCTCGCAAGCGCTCGAGGATAAAATCACCAGCTCACGTCGATTTATGGTGTTGGACCGTGAATTTATCGATCAAACGCTGGGTGAAAAAGCATCGGTGCTGGATAACCCGCTACTGCCGATCGAAGAAACGCTGAAGTTAAGCCAGACCATTATCGCTGAAATGATTGTCGTGGGGTCTGTTAGCGCGGTGTCCTATAAGCTCGTGCCCGTGCATTTCAAAACGCTCGATCGGACCATCCAAATCCCGCAAGGCGAAGTGACGCTGAGCTATAAAATTATCGACGTCATGAGCAATCAAACAAAGTTTTCGGGCAAGGTGATGCGTCGCTATGGGTCGGATGATTTCTTGAAAATTTTTGACGCTGGCAATGTGCCCGACCCCGTTATGGCCTTGGCGGAGCTCGCCAGTTTGGAAATGGCCGACGAAATTTTGGCCGCTATTTATCCGCTGATGATTGCCGCAGTGAACGGATCTACGGTGACCCTGAACCAAGGTGGCGATCTCATAACCGTGGGCGACAGTTTCAAAGTTTACCGGCGCGATGAGAAAATTATTGATCCTTACACCAAAGAAGCGCTTGGCTATGCCGAAACCGAGGTTGCACAAATTCGGGTTGATACGGTGAACGCCAAATTCAGCACGGCGCAAATTATTTCCGGCGATGATTTGGCGCAACATTTTGCGCCGAAGCGTTTGGTCTGTCGCTTGAGCAGCAAGGGCAAATCGCAAGCCCAGCAGCGCGCTGCCGAAGCCGATAAGAAAATGGATGATTTTTTTGCCGATGAGCCAGCCGAAAAGAAAGCTGAAGATCCTTTCGGTGGCAATGATTGGCAGTAATAATTTTGCTTTTGTTCTAAGGAGAGAACGATGACGTCAGATTTCAACTGGACTATTCTTCGCGGGGCCGTATGTGGTCTCGCTGTAACCATGGCGCTGACTTTTGGGAATACGCCCGATGCGCGCGCGCAAGGTGGCCTGTCGGCAGACGAACAAGCCATCCCTTCACCCCTGACGCCGCCGCAAGACGATACGGTGCAATTTGTCGAGCAACAACAACGCGAAGCGACTGCGCCGATCGCTATTGCCCAAGGCCAGTCGGCCGAAAAAGCCTTGCGCGAATTTATGCGTCAGAAAAATTGGCGCGAGAATTGGGATAACAAGAAAAACCGTACCATGGTGATTGCAACCGCGAGCGAGAAAATTTCGTCCACGGATCCCGATTTTATGGAGAAGCGGGAGTTTCTCGCGATCGAAGCTTTGCTCATGGGCAAGGCGAAAATTATCGAATCCTTTCTGACCACAGCGTCGGCCAGCAATATTTTGAGCGTTCCGGGTAACCCGATCGCCAAGCAAGTTGAAAAAGAGCAAAAACAAATTCGGGCCGAGCTCGAAAAGGCGCGCAAAAATTTGCAGCTGGCGCAGAAGGATGCGGCTTTGCTCGCCGAAGCTGTAGACCAGCAAACCGCAGATGAACTCGCCGGCGTGACTAAAGCCGACCGCAAAGGGCGCTTGTTCGATGCTATTATTCGGAAAATTGATGCCAGCTACCAACAAGGCGAGATCGCGGCAGAAAAGAAACAACGTCTCGATGATTTGAAAAAGCGGCTAGAATTGGCACGCGATGCTGAAAACAAAGCCTCTGAGCTGGAAGCGCAAATCCAAAATAAAATCGATGAGTTGCAAGGATCGATCAAGAAGGAATTGAAATCCTCGGTCGAGACATTGTCCGATATGCCGATTTTTGGGGCGACCGTGGTGCAGCAGATCGAGAGCTATGACGAGTTGAATGAGCGGTTTGAAATGTCACTTTTGGTGGTCTGGAGCCAAAAACTTGAAAATGAAGCGCGGTCTATTCTGCTTAATGAAAGGGGCGCGCAGGCGTCTGAGAGTGACTCGTCAGAAGAGTTTCAAAACTGGGTAAATTCCAAAGATCTGTCCCATATGGTCGGCCCGCGTCGCTTTAAAGCCTCTGACGGTACGATTTATTTTATGGGTATTTCGGCTATGGCTTATGATCCCGATTATGACGATCGCGCCGATGTCGCGACCGAGGTTGAGGCCTGGGCAAAGCAGCAGGCGATTTTATCGGTGACCGGCGACATGCGCTCATACAAGAAGTTTGAGAAGATGAAGCAGGAGGTTCGCAACGCCGCCGGCGGCACGGATACAAAATTCTATAAGGATGCCTCGCGCGAGCTGTCGAATGAAGTCAAGGACGTGCAAATGCGCGGGCTTGAAGTTTTGGCACCGCTTGAGATGACCCATCCCGCTTCGGGGCGGAATATCCTCGTTACCGTCGGCTATATCAATAGTGCCCTTTCGGCACAAGCAGGCGATCTTCTGGCCGATACATTCGCTACCTTGCGCGAGTTTAATGCCGAGCAGAGCATTATGAAGGGTGAAGTGCAGGGCATGCGCGATAAGGCAGCCGAAACCAAGGACAATCAGGCTTTGTATCAGCAAGGCTATAAACAGGGCGGTCAAGCTGTGCAGGGCACCTATGACCAGCGCGCGCGCGAGCGGGCGCAATCCGGCGCGCCTGCCGCTTCCGGCGCCTCAGGTGATGCCGCGCCTGGCAGTGGCACCTGGGGTGATGACACGGTCAAAGACGATTTTTAAAGAGAGCGATTAGAGGCCCGTCTTTAATGTCTAAATCGATCCTCGGTTTTGCTCTTGCTTTGATGATGAGCAAGTTGGCGTGGGCGGGGGATATGCAAGATGCGGCCCGCCTGCTCGATCAAAATCCAAGCATTCTTGCTGAGGATTGGACGCTGCGGGGTGGGTTCTACTTCTTTGCAGTGCGCGAGGCTGATGAAGAGGACTGGATCTTAGCTGAGCGCTTAGTTGAGGTTGTTGCTGCCGCCTGTCCCGTTGCGCGGCAAAACGTCAATCTGTCGTATAATGGTCCGCTACATATTTTCGCGCGCGGTGACGCTCAAGGGGTTGCCAAGAAAATCTATGTGATCCGGCAAGATTTGCTCGATCGAAGCTTGGGGCTGCCGTGTTAGGCCGGAGGTTCTCGTAAAGTAAGCTGTGATGTTGCGTTTGATAGTCATGATGGCGGTGATTTCAGTCTCGATGCTGGGGCAGGCGGGCGCGCAAAACACGGTCATCAGCTCATTTTCAGAGGCCAAAGATCATCTCTGGGATGTTTTTGCTGCCCATCCGAAATCTTTCTATTGTGGTTGTGACTTTGATCGCGCGGGCCCAGATTGGTCTTCTTGCCAATTTCAAGCGAAGAAAGATCGCCAGCGCGCGCGCCGCATCGAGTGGGAGCATGTCGTGCCCGCCTCGGTCTTTGGTCGCCAGATCTCGGCTTGGACGCAAGGTGATCGGCAATGCGTATCGCGCGCCGGCAAACCCTATAAGGGTCGCAAATGTGCTGAAAAGGTCAGTCAGCGTTTTCGCTTGATGCAAGCAGATATGTATAATTTGCAGCCGGCGATTGGTGAGGTAAATGGCTTGCGTAGCAATTATCCTTATGGAGAGATTGCTGGCGAGAAGCGCGATTTTGGTGCATGTGATATGGAAATTCGCGGCCAGCTAGCCGAGCCAAAAGAAGCCATTCGCGGCGATATTGCGCGCACTTATTTTTATATGCAGGCCGTTTATCCTGATGTCGCCATCCTCGATCAAACCACCCGCGCTCAGATGGAAGCGTGGGACCGTGCCGATCCGGTCGATGCTTGGGAGTGCGAGCGTAACGCGCTTATTCAGAGCATACAAAAATCACGCAATCCGATACTCGATCGAGCTTGTTCGCAAACCGCCGAGCCCCCTGCAACAAGTGTTGAAGCCGCCCCGCGGCGCGCCCCGTCACTTGAGCCCGCATCGACTGCCTCAGAGCCTGCCTCGGAGCCTGTCTCGGAGCCAGCCGCGCCGCGCCGACCCGAAAAGCGTTATCAAACGCAGTCAAGTGCTTGGGGCGATCAGCAGATCAAGGATAATTTTTAAGGTCGTGTCGGTGATCTGCGGCCATAAGGTCATTGCGGGGTGCTTCGAGAGAATCTATCCTCGCGCTTGGTAGGAGCTAGTTAAAGAAGGGTCGTGGCCATGAATGCGCGAAGACCGAAGAAAGCATCGGCTATCCATATAAACGTCAGCCGATCAAATCGATGCGGCACCCAGTCTCGACCTCGGCGAGTGAAATGCGCCCGTTAGAGATGTGTAAAATGCTACGGGTCTGGGCGCGCCTTTGTCTTTCGGTCTTTGCGATTAGCGTGATGATTGGTGCGCCGTCGCTCGACGCCGCGCCGCGCAAACCCAATATTGTTATTTTGATTATTGACGACGCGGCCTTGATGGATTTGGGCGTCTATGGTGGCGAGGCAAAGACGCCGCATATTGATGCTCTGGCGGCTGGTGGCACGTTGTTCACGCAATATCGTTCCTCACCGCTCTGCGCGCCGTCGCGGGCTATGTTGTTGACGGGGCTAGATAATCACCTAACGGGAATTGCCACCATTCCCGAGGTCTTACCGCCGAGCCAAAAGGGCAAGCCGGGCTATGCTATGCGCCTTGAAGCAGGCGTAAAAACCTTGGCCGATCACCTCAAGCCGGAGGGCTATCAATCTTTCATGACAGGCAAATGGCATTTGGGCCATGCCGGTGCAGGCCTTCCTAATGATCACGGGTTTGATCGGTCTTATGCCTTAGACGCGTCGGGCGCCGATAACTGGTCACAAAAATCTTATCTCCCGTATTATTCAACCGCGCCATGGTATGAGGATGGGCACGCGGCTAGTTTGCCAGAGGATTTTTACTCTTCGGCTTTCATTGTCGAGCAGATGCAGCGCTATCTTACGGCGCGCGATCCAGCGCAGCCGTTTCTTTCTGTACTCGGTTTCCAAGCTATTCATATCCCCGTGCAGGCACCACCCGAATTGGTGACACCCTATATCGAGGTCTATAGACAGGGCTGGGATAATTTACGCGACCGCCGCATGGCGCGCGCCAAAGCAATCGGGCTGGTACCGGAAGTTGCCCTTGCGCCCAACCAGCCGATGCGTGCCTGGGCGTCACTTGCCCCCGAGGAGCAGGAGCTTTATGCGCAACGCATGGCGGTCAATGCGGCGATGCTCGAGGCGATGGATTTTCACATTGGGCGGTTGATCGCTTATCTCAAAGAAGACGGGCAATTCGACAACACGATTTTTGTCGTGACCTCAGATAATGGCGCCGAGCCGAATAGTCCGACGGACGATGCGCGCATGCGATTTTGGCTAAAAACGCAAGGTTATGACCCGCAAGCCCAGCCCATGGGTGGGCCCAATAGCTATGGCTTTATCGGTCGTGATTGGGCTATGGCCGCATCGGGGCCTGCTTTAAAATTTAAATTTGCGACCGCTGAAGGCGGTGTGCGCGTGCCGTTGATCATGGCTGGGCCAGGTATTGCCAGTAGAATGAAAACACCTGCTATGGCGTGGGTGAGCGACATCGCCCCGACCTTGTTGGATATCTTGGGCGTCAGGCAAGCCGAAGGTCGCCCGATGACGGGGCGAAGCCTCAAGCCCATCATCACCGGCCAAGCAGAGCAAATTTACCGCTCATCCGAGGCGCAAGCGATTGAAGTATCGGGCAACGCGGCGCTGTATCTCGATGGTTATAAAATCACTCGCAATCTGCCGCCATTTGGCGACGGCGTCTGGCGGCTATTTAACCTGACACGTGATCCAGGCGAGACGCATGATTTAGCACGCCAAGAGCCAGAGCGTTTTGCTCAGCTCTTGCGCGCCTATAGTGACTATGAAGCGCGCGTGGGGGTACAACCCATGCCCGCCAAGTATAATGCGATCGATCAGATCACCAGCAACACGATCCGCAAACAAGCACAACGCTTCGGCCCGCTTCTGGCCCTTGCAGTCGCGGCGATCCTGTTCTTGATGTTGCTGTGGTGGCGGCGCCGCGCTTAAAATCCGAGCTGGCCTTTGGCTAAAATATTACGTTGAATTTCATTCGAGCCAGCATAAATTGATCCCGCCCGATCGTTTAGATATTTGCTAGCCGAAACCGCCGCGGGCGCCGTGCCGATCAGCGGCTGGTTGCTGGCGGGTACGGTGACAATTGGTCCGCCCGGCGCCAGATGCGCTGCTTGAAATGGCATGACATAATCTCCCGCTAGCTCAATCGCCAATTCAGTCAGCCTTTGGCTCAATTCCGTGCCCTTGATTTTCATCATCGAGGCTTTCAAGCCCGGTGTCGCGCCGCCCGATAGCTCGGACATCATGTGTAACTCGGCCGCTTCGAGCGATGAAAGCTCGACCTCAAGCTGGGCGATTTTATGCGCCATCTCAGCTGCCTTGGCCGCCTCACCATAATGTGTTCGCAACCCCGAAAGTCGTGCCAGCAGGGCAGGCCCATAGGACGAGCCACCGCGCTCAAAACTCAAAAGATATTTGGCGACCGTCCAGCCTTGATTGATTTTGCCGACAATATCCTTTGACGACACCCGCACGTCATTAAAGAATAATGTGTTCTGGATGTGCTCGCCCGATAGCATGATGATCGGATCGACCTGCACCCCGTCTTGCGTCATGTCGATCAGCACAAAGCTGATCCCTTCCTGCGGTTTGCCGCTATTATCGGAGCGGACCAAACAGAAACACATATTGGCTTCGTGCCCATGGGTCGTCCAAATTTTTGTGCCCGAACAAATCAGATCATCGCCGTCGATTTTTGCCGTCATGGATAGCGCGGCAAGGTCGGACCCAGCATGTGGTTCGGAATAGCCTTGGCACCAAAAATCTTCGCCCGACAGAATGCGGGGCAGATAGTGGGCTTTTTGTGCATCGGATCCGTGGCCGATGAGGGCCGGGCCGCACATGCCAATGCCCATCGGCGAGAGCGGGGGTGCGCCAGCGCGCGCCAGCTCGACCGCAAAAATATAATATTGCGCCAATCGCCAATCGCAGCCGCCATAAGCTACCGGCCATTTCGGGGCCGCCCAGCCGCGCTTGTGCAAAATGGCTTGCCAAGCCATCGCAACCTCTTTGCTGGCATAAACGCTGGTCATCCGCGCGCTATATGCGCGCAGATCGGCACTGAGGTTATCGGCCAAGAAATCGCGCACTTCTTCGCGAAAAATTTCGTCCTCGCGGGCAAATTCAAGTTTCATGGTCAGGCCTCCTATTTGCCTCGAGTTTCACATATCCGGCTCAGACTGCAAGCCTATATTGAAAACGCTGGTCGCGGTTTATGGTCAAATGTGCCGATCGCGGTAAATGCTCCCATAGCGCTTCGGTCCATGTTTCATAATGGGCGCAAAATTCGGCGACCTCGTCGCGCGATGTGAATTGCCATTTGCCGGAGCGGGCCGCATTGCTTTGCTCTTGCGTCCAGCGACTATCGATTACGGCTGCGAAGTTCTCTTGCCGGATAAGGATGAGTTGATCGAGAAGGTCCCAGATTGGCAAATAGGCTTCCACCTCTTGTACCGTCCAGCGCCGCCACAACTGATCGGGGTCATGCAGTTTTTCCCAAGGCGTTTGAGCGCGGTTACACAGAAAATCGGCTCGCGCACCAATGCACCAACCTTCTAAAAAAATGATCGAAGGCTTGCCGACGTAAAACTCAGGCGCGATTTGCGTGTCGTCGGCTTTCGAAAAGCGCGGTAAATAAAGGCCCTCCCTATGACCCGTTTTTAAAGATGTTAGGCAATTTAACAGGGCCGTAACTTTATGCGTTCCCGGTACACCGCGGGTTTGTGCCAGCGGTGAAATTGTTTTAGCGAGCCATGCTCGCTCCGATGCGCCCAAATAGAAATCATCCAAGGCGAGGGTTAAGCTCTCGCATTGCCGATTTTGCTTAAGATGGCTCTCCAGCGCGGCGCAAAGCGTTGTTTTACCTGCCCCTTGCCCGCCCGAAATACCGACGAGATATGGCCCAGCGCCGTTCGGTAGTCGCGCGGCCAGCAAGGGGACGAGTTCATCGAGCGTTAGGGATGACGGCACGACCTTATCCTTTATAGATTATCGAAATCGCCTTTGCGACCGCGTCCGTCCACGAAACGCGCTGCGCCGGTGGCCGCACCATCAGCCAGCGACTGGCGGCCGACTTGATTTTCAAAAACAAGAGCATCGCGCATCGATAGCGACCATTGCGCCAGGGCGGACGCGCGATCATTGCGCAAACAGATTTGTGGAAAGCGTGTGAGCTGTTCGGCCAAAGCGAGGCTGGCGGTGAGCGCTTGGCCATCGTCAACCAGCCGATTGGCAAGCCCGAAACTGAGGGCTTCTTCGGCATCGACGGCGCGGCCCGTAAGGATCATATCCAAGGCGCGCGACTGGCCGATCAGGCGGGGCAGTCGAATCGTTCCGCCATCGATCAACGGGACACCCCAGCGACGGCAAAATACACCGAAGACAGAGCCGCGGGCAGCGACGCGGAGATCACAGAGCAAAGCTAGTTCCAGCCCGCCAGCGACGGCATAGCCCTCAATGGCGGCGATGGATGGTTTCGTCAGCTCCAACCAGCTAGCACCCAGGGGCGCCGTGCTGGCAAAACTTTCGCCTTCGACAAAGGCTTTCAGATCGGCACCGGCACAAAATTGTCCGCCCGCGCCGGTCAAGATATGCACCAGTATGTCGTCATCAGCCTCGCCTTGCACAAAAGCATCGCGTAACGCTTCTGCCGTCTCGGGGTTAACGGCATTGCGGTGCGCGGGACGGTTCAAGGTTATTAGGTTTATCGCACCTCGTTTCTCGCTCAGGACGGGCTGCATGGGCGTCTCCTCTCAGTCGAGCTTTAGCGATCGACGGCGTTCAGTATGAACCAAAGCGCCATAGAGGCAAGGCTGGCACTGGCGCCGAGCGTAAGCCACAAGCGCAAAGTGCCATACCAACCGGTCAGAAACCCGCGCCGACTGTCGATTATGTCGATGACCCCGAGCGCAATAAAAATGAGGGTTAATAAACCAAGCGCCAGCGGGGTCGGAAAAAATAGGCAGGCCAAGACTAAGAGGCTCGGGATCACGCTCAGAACAAAGACGAAATCGTCTTGTCGCTCGAGGTTAGCGCCCCAGCGCACGCCGCCGAGAAACGATGCGATCAAGGTTGCGTAAGTAATTGAAACATCTATTAATCCGAGCTTTGAGGTTAGCCCGACGGGTAGCCAGCCGATGACGCCGCCAGCAAAAAACGGTATCAGCCCCGCAAATCCGAGCATCCGCGCCATCAGCGGCACATTTTTAAGCTGTAAATCAAGCTTGTGCATCGATCTCTCTTCCCTCTTCGGAAACTACTATTACCGCATCAATCTAAATAAATCCCGACTTGTCAATTCGCCGCGACCAAAAGGGGTTGCCAAATGCAACCGCAGGCTACACCCTACGAGCCTCTGGGAGGTAGTACCATGTATGATCTAGTTATTCGTAATGCAAATTTAGTCGACGGCACCGGACGCGCGCCGTTTGCGGCTGATATCGCCATTCATGACGGTGTGTTCGTTGAAATCGGAACCGTGAGCGAGCAAGGCAAAAAAGAGATTGATGCCAAAGGTCATCTCGTAACACCGGGTTGGGTGGATATCCACACGCATTATGACGGGCAGGTCACTTGGGATCCCTATCTCTCGCCGTCGGGGTGGAATGGTGTGACAACAGTTGTGATGGGCAATTGTGGTGTTGGTTTTGCGCCTGCGGCCCCAGATCGTCACGACTGGTTGATTAGCCTGATGGAAGGCGTTGAGGATATCCCGGGCGCCGCCTTGGCCGAGGGTATTAATTGGCAATGGGAGACCTTCCCAGAATATCTCGACGCGCTCGAAAAAATGCCCCGCGCGCTCGATGTGGCGACGCAAGTGCCGCATGGCGCTGTGCGCGCCTATGTCATGGGTGAGCGCGGCGCGCGCAATGAAGCGGCGACGCCAGAGGATATTGAGAAAATGGGTGCCATTGTTGAAGACGCATTAGCCGCTGGCGCACTCGGCTTTTCGACATCGCGCACAATGTTGCATTTAGCCAAGGATGGCGAACCCGTGCCCGGCACATTTGCTAATAAGGATGAGCTTTTGGGGATTGCCGATGCGATGAAGCGGGCCGGTCACGGCGTGTTTGAAATGGCATCCGACCTGAACCCTGCGGAGAAAGAGTTTCAGTGGATGGTTGAGGCGTCCAAATTAACGGGTCTGCCCGTTACTTATGCTTTGTTGCAAAACCCCAGCGATCCAGAGAGTTGGCGCAAGCTGCTCGAGATGACGGATCAAGCGGTATCCGAAGGCGCCGATATTCGGGCGCAAATTGCTATGCGCCCAACGGGGCTCATTCTCGGGTGGCAGAGCACGGTGCATCCCTTCATCTTCCATCGCGCTTATGAGCCGCTTGCGGAATTGCCCTTTGCCGAGCGCTTGGTCGAGTTGAAGAAACCCGAGATGCGCGACAAGATTGTTAATTCGCTGCCTTATTTCGCCGAAGAAATGACCGACGGGTCGGGTGGTTTGCCATCGGGGGCGGGCATTTCAGCTATGGTCGCGCTGGGGTTCGACAATATGTTCCCCTTGATGGATAATGGCTATGCCGATTACGAGCCCGATCGTTCGCGCAGTATCGCCGCTTTGGCGGCCGAGCAAGGGCGAGCACCAGCAGAAGTGCTCTATGATATGTTGATGGAGAATGATGGGCAGGGGTATGTCTATCTGCCGATCTTAAATTACGCGCATCAAAATTTCGATCACATTCACGATATGTTTAACAACCCAAACACGGTTGTTAGCTTGTCGGATGGTGGCGCCCATTGCGGTGTCATCGCCGATGCCAGCATGCCGAG
>JAYODZ010000058.1:5294-11181 GCA_038106515.1 Rhodobiaceae bacterium | reverse complement strand
CTATGAGGCGTTGAAACAGTTGTTAAAATCTTTTACTGCCTGTTGCGGGCCAGCCGCGTAATTCCATACGCCATTGCTGACGGCGATAAAATCAGCTCCAGCAGCGATCAGCGGCGCACAGTTTTCAACTGTTATGCCGCCAATAGCGACGCATGGCATCAGCGTGACTTCCTGCCACCAGCTTAAAATCTCGAGCTCGGCGCGCGACTTTGGTGCTTTTGTGCCAGTATCATAAAAGGCGCCGAAGGCGACGTAATCGGCGCCGTCTTCACCGGCCGTCATGGCAAGGTGGCGTGAATTATGGCAAGTCACCCCAATGGTTAAATTTTCACCTAAAAGACGCCTAGCGTCGGCGCAAGACGTATCCTCTTGCCCAATATGACACCCATCGGCGCCAAGCGATTTGACGAGGTCGGGGCGATCGTTGAGCAAAAAAGCCACGTCATGCGCGTGGGCGATCGGTATCAAGGTTTCACAGGCGCGCTTAATGTCGTCATCCGAGGCGGATACGCCAGCAAAAGATTTCAACCGTAATTGAAAGCAGGCGACATCGCCGCCCTCGAGCGCTTGCTTGAAAGGCTCAGCAAAGCTCTTGGGGTCGAAAACCCCGGGGCTAATCAGATAGAGCCGGCAGGCCATTACCGCCCCGTTTGACCACGGTGTCGTAATTTATGATCCGCTAAGACGCAGGCCATCATGGCTTCGCCAACGGGGACTGCGCGGATTCCGACACACGGATCGTGCCGTCCTTTGGTGATGACCTCGGCTTCGTTACCGTCCTTATCAATCGTTTGACGCGGTGTCAAAATCGACGAGGTTGGCTTGACGGCGAAGCGCACGACAATATCTTGACCGCTCGAGATGCCGCCTAAAATACCACCGGCGTGGTTGCTGAGAAAATCGGGCCCATCTTTGCCGGCACGCAATTCGTCAGCATTGCCTTCGCCTGTCAGGGCGGCGGCGGCGAAACCATCGCCAATCTCGACGCCTTTGACAGCATTAATGCTCATCATTGCGGCGGCTAAATCGGCATCAAGCTTGCCATATAGCGGCGCACCCCAGCCAGCTGGTACATGCCGCGCACGCACTTCAATTACGGCGCCGCAGGACGAGCCAGATTTGCGAATGCCATCGAGATAATCTTCCCAGGCGCTTGCCGCGATCGGATCGGGGCACCAAAATGGGTTTTGCTCAATCGCCGCCCAATCCCAATTATCGGGGTTGATTTTATGCGGGCCCAATTGCACCACAGCGCCGGTAATCTCGACACCGTCGATAATTTTGCGAGCAATGCCGCCCGCGGCGACCCGCGCGGCAGTTTCGCGCGCCGATTGCCGCCCACCACCGCGATGGTCACGGATGCCATATTTAGCGTCATAGGTGTAATCGGCATGCCCCGGGCGATAGAGCGCTTTGATGTCGTCATAATCTTTTGAGCGCTGGTCGGTGTTTTCGATCAACAGTTGGATCGGTGTTCCCGTCGTTACATATTGCTCTGAGGCGCTGCCCTTAATAACGCCCGATAAGATTTTAACTGCATCGGGTTCTTGTCGCTGGGTCGTAAAGCGGTTTTGTCCTGGGCGACGGCGGTCGAGCCAATGCTGGATTTCGGCTTCCGAAATCGGCAGATTGGGTGGCGTGCCATCGACAACGCAACCGAGTGCTGGACCGTGCGATTCGCCCCATGTGGTAACCCGAAACAGATGTCCGAAACTATTATGCGACATAACGCGTTTAATCCTCGATATTCTGCATCATGCCTATGGCATTATAGCCAGCATCAACATGATGATTTTCACCCGTGACGCCGGCGCCAAGGTCAGAAAGAAGGTAGAGGGCTGAGTTGCCGACCTCCTCGATGGTCACGTTGCGCCGCAAGGGGGCGTTTTCCTCATTCCATTTTAGCATCATGCGCAGTCCAGAAATACCTGCGGCCGCGAGTGTTTTGATTGGGCCAGCAGATATCGAATTGACGCGAATATTTTGCGGTCCCAAATCGGCTGCGAGGTAACGCACGCTGGCCTCGAGAGCAGCTTTGGCGACACCCATAACGTTATAATGGGGGATCACTTTTTCGGCCCCGAAATAGGACAGGGTCAGCATCGCACCGCCATCCGTCATCAGTTTTTCTGCGCGCCGCGCCACTGACGTGAAGCTGAAGCAAGAAATATTCATGCTCATCAAGAAATTTTCTTGTGAGGTATCGATGTAACGCCCGGTTAGTTCGTCCTTATCAGAGTAAGCGATGGCGTGTACCAGAAAATCAAGCTTGCCCCATTCTTTTTCAAGCGTCGCAAAGACTTGATCAATACTAGCGGCATCGGTGACGTCGCACGGGAGTACGAGCGTACTGTTGACGCTCTCGGCAAGCGGTTTGACGCGCCGCTCGAGCGCTTCGCCCTGATAGGTGAAAGCCAAGCTCGCACCGGCATTGGCACAGGCTTGCGCAATTCCCCAAGCTATTGAGCGATTATTTGCCACGCCCATAATTAATCCGCGTTTACCTGCCATCAGTGAATTCGTCATCATTTCCCCCAACTTTGCATTATTTCTGGTATAAACTGGCTCGGCACCGATGCCCAGACCTGATTTCTGCCCAAAACTAACCAAAAGGGCAAGGAGAACGAAATGGATTTTGATAATCCGCCAGCTGACCCGATGGCAGTCTTCGCCGATTGGTTGCGCGCGGCTGAAGCCAAAGAGATCAATGATGCCAACGCTATGGCTTTGGCAACGGTCGATTCTGAAGGTTTACCAAATGTGCGGGTGGTTTTGTTGAAGGGCTATGACGCGCGTGGTTTTGTATTTTACACCAATTTACAAAGCCAAAAAGGGCAGGAGATCGCGGCGTCGGGTCGGGCGGCCGCAAATTTTCATTGGAAAAGCCTAGCGCGGCAGGTACGTATTCGTGGCAACATTGAGACTGTTTCAGAGGTCGAAGCTGACGATTATTACCATTCTCGGGCGCGGCAGAGCCAATTGGGGGCTTGGGCCTCGGCGCAGTCGCAACCCTTAGCTGATCGCGCGACGCTGGAGGCGGCGTTTCAGCAATTTGATGAAAAATATGCCGAAGAGGCGGAAATCCCGCGGCCACCGCATTGGTCCGGGCGGCGGATTGTGCCGGCCTCGATTGAGTTTTGGCAAGATGGTGCCTTCCGGTTGCATGATCGCGTGGTTTATAAACGCGCATCTGAGGGGTGGACGCGGGGGCGTCTTTATCCGTAAAACAAGCTAATGGAAAACGCGACACCACTTCTGGATTTGAAACAGGCCGGCCTGCGCATCCGGTTGACGAGCGCCTTGGCGGTCGTGGTGGCGCTTTGCCTGATCGCGATGAAGGCTTATGCATGGGTGGTAACGGGTTCGGTGGCTTTGCTTGGCTCCCTTCTCGATTCGGTTCTTGATTTCAGTATTTCGTTCATAAATTTCTTTGCCGTGCGGCACGCCTTGATGCCCGCTGATCACGAGCACCGCTTTGGCCATGGCAAGGCGGAGGCGCTGGCGGCGTTGGGGCAGGGTATAATTATTGCTCTGTCGGCTGGCTTTTTGGCATGGCGCTCGGTCGAGAGCTTTAACGACCCGCAACCGCTGGCTCATGGATCCGTCGGGATTATGGTAATTTCTATCTCAATCGCTTTGACGCTTTTGCTGGTGTTCGTGCAACGTCGCGTTGCGGCACAAACGGGTTCGCTGGCCATCGCGGCGGATTCGGCGCATTACGAGGGCGACCTCTATATGAATGTCGCCGTGATTGGCGCTATTTTATTGGCCGACTTCGCCGCGTTACCGATTGCCGACCCGATTTTGGGTTTGGTTGTTACGGTCATTTTGTTACGTAGTTCGCAGTCGATCTTAGTGAAAGCTGGCAAGCAGTTGATGGACCATGAGGTTAATGAGTCAACCCGCGATAAGATCCGCGATATTATTACAGCCCATAAAGACGTTTTGGCGATGCACGATTTGCGCACCCGAAGATCAGGAACGCAGTTATTTATCCAATGCCATATCGAGCTTGATGGGTCGATGTCGCTTAATCGCGCGCATCGGATTTCGGATGAAGTCGAGATGCGCTTGCTCGCCGCTTTTCCAAGCGCCGACATTCTTATCCACCAAGATCCCGAGGGGCACGAGGATATTTCCGATCTGGAAATGAGTTAATTGAGATAAGCGCCTGGCAGGATGGTGCGATACCCCAAATTTTCAAGCAGGGCTGCTACCGCGAGCGAGGTTTGATCCTCAAAGGGTGGAGCAATGATTTGCATACCGATCGGCAAGCCGTCTTGGTCGAGCCCGAGTGGTGCCGATGTTGCTGGTAGGCCGCAATTGGTTGGCACGCCCGGCCATAGGAGCAGATCATTATAGGAGCGATCTTGCCCATCGACCTGCATACGCCGCGCGAAAAAATCACGATCTTGGGTGTGTGGCACGGCAGCGCGCGCCGTGACGGGGCAGAGGACGACATCGACTTTGGTAAACAACTCCATCCACTGATCTAGATAACGGGCGCGGCGTTCATTCATACGGATCCACTCGCCGTGCGGCACGCCGCTGCTTCCGTCTTTCGATGTCTGGGCCGACATCACGGCATTGAGGAGAAAGCTGTAAACTTGATGATGTTCTTCGAGGTCAAAGGGCGGCTTTTCATCGAGCCGCGTCGCGCCAGCATTAACCAAACTATCGGCGGCTCGCTCAATAGCTTTTTCAATATCGCTTGCGACCGGACAGGCGACGTTATTTGACCAAACGGCGAAACGCAGATCGCTGGCAGTTTGCGCTCTCGGCCCTTGAAGTTGCAGTTGAAAGGCGGCGGCACGTGGCCGCTCGAGACCAATGGTAAGCTCGAGAAGTAAAGCGATATCGTCGACACAGCGCCCGAGGGGACCGACAACACTAAGATCGTCTTGCGATCGACTGCCATGCGGTGGCGGCACATGGCCGCGCGTGGGAACAATGCCGTAGCTCGGTTTATGGCCAAACAGGCCGCAAAAATGCGCGGGTACGCGGATAGAGCCGCCAATATCGCTGCCATACTCAAGCGCGATCATGCCCGATGCCAGCGCCGCGGCGCTGCCGCCCGACGAGCCGCCAGGTGTGTGCGCCAAGTTCCAGGGATTATTGGTGGTGCCGTGCAAATCATTAAAGCTTTGCCAGTCGGAACACAGGTACGGCGTATTGGTCTTGCCATAGATCACCGCCCCCGCCGCTTTGAGGCGTTCGACAACATAAGCATCGCGGTCCGATTTTCGGCCCTGATAGGCTTTTACGCCCACCTCGCATGTCATGCCCGTGACTTCAAAAGCATCCTTGATGGTCATCGGAACGCCGGCCAGGGGTCCTACGGGACGACCAGCCTCAATATCCGCATCTATCTGCGCGGCCTGCGCGCGGGCACTGTCGAGGTCGACAAAAATAACGGCATTGATGCTGTCGTTAAAGCGCGTATAGCGGTCGAGATAAAACTCTAAAACATCTACAGCACTAAATACTCTTTGTTTGATTTTTGCGGCCAGTTCTGCGGCTGTGAGGGGTAAAATATCGGCACTGTTAAGGGGCATTTTTTTCTCTCATACTCTAGCCAGTTTTGCGGTTCTGATGCACACTATAGGCAGAAAATTAATCTGACTGGTGGGAGAAAAAAATGCAAGGAACAATGCAGGATGTGCCGCTTCTGGTGAATGGTATTTTAGACCATGCCCTTAAAAATCACGCTGAGCGGGAAATTGTCTCGCGTCTGGTTGAGGGACCAATTCATCGTGAAACCTATGCCGATGCGCATTTACGGGCACGCCAACTATCGCAGGCACTGACCGCGCTCGGATGCGGCAAGGGCGATGTTATTGCGACGCTAGCTTGGAACACGCACCGTCATTTCGAGGCTTGGTACGGT
>JAYODZ010000058.1:3951-5284 GCA_038106515.1 Rhodobiaceae bacterium | reverse complement strand
GTACGGTATTACGGGGATTGGCGCGATTTATCACACTTTGAACCCGCGGCTATTCCCAGAGCAACTTGCCTATATCATCAACCATGCTGACGATAAGGTCATTTTTACCGATCTGACCTTTGTGCCGATACTTGAAGCACTGGCGGATGCTATTCCCAATGTTAAGCATATTATTGTGATGACCGATGCGGCGCATATGCCTGAGACAAGTCTCAAGCATGCGGTGTGTTACGAGGATTTGATTGCCGCGCAAAACGGTGAATTTGACTGGGTGCGGGTACAAGAAACAGACCCTTGCGGCTTGTGCTACACCTCGGGTACGACGGGAAATCCGAAAGGCGTTTTATATTCGCATCGTTCCAATGTTCTACATACATTGGCGAGCAATTCTGCTGACGTTATGGGCTTGCGGAGCGTTGATAGTGTGATGCCTGTGGTGCCAATGTTCCACGCCAATGCTTGGGGTATTGCCTTCTCGGCGCCGGCAGCGGGCGCCAAGATTGTTAATCCCGGCCCGAATATGGATGGCGCCAGTATCTACGAGTTGCTCGACAGCGAAGATGTTACTTTTACAGCGGCGGTACCGACCGTTTGGTTGATGCTGTTGCAACATCTCGAAGCCAATAAGTTGAAATTACCGAAGTTGCAAACTGTGACCATTGGCGGTTCGGCTGTGCCGCGCGTGATGCTCGAGAAATTCGAGCGCGATTATGAAGTCGAGGTTAAGCATGCGTGGGGCATGACCGAGCTTTCGCCGCTCGGTACCATTGCCTCTTATAAATCTGGCATGGAAGCCATGACATTCGATGAGCAAATGGACATTAAGGTGAAGCAAGGGCGGCCGCCTTATCTGGTAGAGATGAAAATCACCGATGATGAAGGCAATGAATTACCGCGCGACGGTAAAGCGTTTGGGCACTTGATGGTGCGTGGCCCGTTTATTGTCGGCTCCTACATGAAGGGCGAGGGCGGCAATATTCTCGATGATGATGGCTTCTTCGACACGGGCGATGTGGCGACGATCGACCCGCTCGGCTTCATGCAAATCACCGACCGCTCGAAAGACGTTATCAAGTCTGGCGGCGAGTGGATTTCCTCGATCGAGATTGAAAATATTGCGGTTGGACATGAGGCCGTCGCCGAAGCCGCGGTGATTGGGATCGCACACCCGAAATGGGACGAGCGTCCATTGTTGATCATTGTCAGGAAACCCGATGCAAGCGTCGAGCGCGATGACATTTTAGCCTATTTGGACGGTAAAATCGCCAAGTGGTGGATGCCTGATGATGTCGCTTTTGTTGACGAAATTCCCCATACGGCTACGGGTAAGATT
>JAYODZ010000058.1:0-3941 GCA_038106515.1 Rhodobiaceae bacterium | reverse complement strand
AGCCGCGCAGTAAGGATTGATTATGAGTATTTGGGCAACGCGTTTCATCCTCGTAGCTTGGCCATTGGTCGTGCTGGCGATTATTGCTTTCCGCGTCTTGGGGGTTCAGTTTCAATTACCCCTTCTGGTGGTGGCGGTGGCCGTACTGATTGCATCGATAGGAATATTATTACTGATCATCGGGCAAATTCGCGGCGGGCTTCGTGGCGATTTGCCGATGAGCAATGTCGCAGCGCTGATTTATTTTGTGGTTGGCTTGGTTTTGGTTGCCCCCGCTCTGCAGTCCTTCACTCGCAGTTTAAAAGTGCCGCCGATCCATGATGTCTCGACCGATCCCGACAATCCGCCGCTTTATGTTGCAACCCCAGCCCTGCGGGCGGCGCATGAAAATAGCCTCGAGCTTGATGCCGAAGTTATTACGATGCAACGCGCCGCCTATGGTGATTTAGCTGGGGTCGAGACCGCTATGGCGGTGCCGGAAGCGACAGCGAAAGCTGCCCGTCTGGCGGAGAGCATGGGGTGGCAAATCACGGCCCGCGACGACGCGGCAGGCCATTTAGAAGCCGTGGCGATAACGCGCCTGATGGGCTTTAAAGATGATTTGGTGTTTCGTGTCCAGCCAACTGAGGCGGGGAGCAAGCTTGATATGCGGTCGGCCTCGCGCGTTGGCTTGTCCGATATTGGGGCTAATGCTGACCGTATTCGGGCTTTCGTGGCGGCTTATCAAGCCGACGCCAAATAGTACTGGCCGCTTAAACCGTTACCCGTTTTGCAGGTGACGCGTCCTTGTGCTTGTAAATCTTCAAGATGCGCGAGTACCGATAGGGCGGCCGCAGGGTGGAGGCGCTTGTCGACATCGATATAGAGCGTCGCCACAATTTTGCTGATCTCACTTTCGCCTTGCGCGAGTTGTTCGACGATTTGCGCTTCGCGGCTTCTACGATGCGCGATATAGGCGCGAACAAAATTTTGAGGTTCGTCAATGGCCGGCCCATGGGTCGGCAGATAGCGCTGGTCATCGCGGGCCAGTAACCGGTCGAGCGATCCCATATAGGCGTGCATATTGCCCTCGGGCGGCGCCACCACGCTGGTTGCCCATCCCATCACATGATCACCGGTGAACAGCGTTTTTTCGTTCTGTAAAGCAAAGCAAAGGTGATTGCTCATATGGCCCGGTGTGTGGATGGCCTCGAGGCTCCATGTTTCACCGCGAACAACATCGCCGTCGCTAAGGATAATATCAGGGGCATAGTCGTCATCGACCGCCTCTTCCATTTGTGGGCCATCGTGATGGTGGCCTGCGGCAAGCGGCGCAAAACCACATATTTGTGCGCCCGTAAGTGCTTTTAGTGGCGCCGCGGCTGGCGAGTGATCATTATGGGTATGGGTGACAAAAATATGGCTGATGTGTTCGCCGGGATGTAAGGCATCGCAGATGGCCTTGACATGGTCGTCGAGCTTCGGGCCCGGATCAATTACCGCGACTTGACCGGTGCCAACAATATAGGTGCCGGTGCCGGTATAGGTGAAGGGGCCTGGGTTATTGGCGATAACGCGGCGAATTAGCGGGCTGAGCTGATCTGGACGCCCATATTCAAAATCGATTTTGGTTTGATAAGGAATAGCCATTAGAAAAAGGCCTGAATGCCGGTTTGCGCGCGGCCCAGAATAAGGGCATGTACGTCATGCGTGCCTTCATAAGTATTGACCGCCTCAAGGTTCAGAACATGGCGAATGACATGATATTCGTCGGAAATACCATTGCCGCCATGCATATCGCGGGCAATCCGCGCTATCTCCAGCGCTTTGCCGCAATTATTCCGCTTCATCAGGGAAATACTCTCAGGCGCGGCTGTGCCGTCATCGAGCATGCGGCCGAGCTGTAACGATCCCAAAAGCCCGAGAGCAATATCGGTTTGCATATCAGCGAGCTTTTTTTGGATCAGCTGATTAGCAGCCAGCGGGCGGCCAAATTGATCGCGGTCGAGTGTATATTGCCGCGCCGCCATCCAGCAGAATTCGGCGGCGCCCATGGCTCCCCAGCTAATGCCGTAGCGGGCTTTGTTGAGGCAACTGAACGGGCCTTTTAGGCCTTTGACATGCGGTAATAGGTTGTCGTCGGGTACGAAAGTGTCATCGAGCACTATTTCCCCGGTAATCGACGCGCGCAAAGAGAACTTGCCTTCGATTTTCGGCGTTGAAAAGCCATCCATACCGCGCTCAACAATAAAGCCGCGGATCACATCATCCTCGGTTTTGGCCCAAACGACAGCCACATCCGCTAATGGTGCGTTAGAAATCCATATTTTGCTGCCCGACAAGCGATAGCCGCCGTCAACTTTACGGGCGCGGCAGGTCATGCCGCCTGGATCGGAGCCGTGATTGGGCTCGGTCAGGCCGAAGCAACCAACCAATTCACCTGCTGCTAGCCCGGGCAGATATTTTTGTTTTTGCGCCTCCGTGCCAAAGGCATAGATCGGATAGATGACGAGTGAATTTTGCACGCTCATAGTCGAGCGGTAGCCGCTATCAACCCGCTCGACTTCGCGGGCGATTAAGCCGTAAGAAACATGACTAAGGCCAGCTCCACCATATTCCACTGGAAGCGTGACGCCGAGTAGCCCCATCTCACCCATTTCGGTAAAAATATTGCGATCGAAGGTTTCATTGCGATGTGCCATCAAAACGCGCGGCATTAATTTATCTTGGCAAAACGCGTGCACTTGATCGCGCACGAGGCGTTCTTCTTCATTCAAAAGCGCGTTTAGGCCGAGCGGGTCGGTCCAGTCAAAACTCGCCAATACCGATTTGTCTGCTAGCTTACTCTGTCCCATAAATGTCCTCTCTCGGTGATAGGGATGGGGTGGGTGACGCCAACTCTGAGCCGTGGATTGCAAGGAACTGCGATATCGCCGTTCGAATGGCCGCAGGCTGTTCTGGAAGCAGAGCGTGACCCGCGGGTGATAAGGTAACGACCGAAACCCGCTCCGGGTAATCGGCGCGCAAGAGATCCCCAGTTTTTTCTGGCGGCGCGATGGCGTCCTCACGCCCTTGAATAGCAAGTATCGGCGCTTGGCCGCCGCTCCACCATAGATCGACATCGGTGTTTAGCGTGGCTTCGATTTGCAACCGAGAAACGCGAATATGCCATCCTTTTAGCCAAAAATCGGGGATTTCATTGCCGTCTGCGAAAAAGGCCTTGCGGATATAGGCCTGCCGCCAACTATCGGGCAAGAAGCCCCAAAACGACCGCATCAGAGCAATGCGAATGTCATCCGCTATGGCTTGGATGCCGCCGGCGGCAATGGTGATAACCGCGCTCGTCGTCTCGGGATAAGATGTCGCATAAGCCCGCGCAACGCGATTGCCGAAAGCATGTCCGACAAGAACAATGCTATTAAGGTCGGCATCGCGACGGATGGCTTCAACATCATCGGCAAGGTCGAACAGCGTGACGTTTTTAGTCGCTTGCCCGCTGTCGAGAAAGAAGTTGCGTGGATCAATAAAGTAAACATCATGGCCATCGCGCACCATGTCGGCCGCAAGCTCATTAAAATCGCTAGCAGGGCGCCCGAGGCTCGGTATTAGAAATAATGGCGATTTTGTCTCAGGCTCGGCGCTTAGGAGACTATAGGTTAATGTCCTGCCATCTTGTTTGGTGACGTGCGTAGTTCCCAGCGATGGTCGGCCATTGGTGTTGCTGATAAATTGTACGATTGCCATACCAAGGACAATCAAAAACGCCAGCGCGATTATTTTGGCGCTACTTTTGATGAGTGCTACGGGGTGATCCATCGCGTCGTTCTGCCCTTTATCGTGTAACTCGCTCCAAGGTGTGACACGCCGCGGGGGTTGGACGCACCACTATAATCCGCAAGGATACCCGCTGGTCGGAGTGAGAGGATTTGAACCTCCGACCCCCTCGTCCCGAACGAGGTGCG
>JAYODZ010000057.1:0-11448 GCA_038106515.1 Rhodobiaceae bacterium | reverse complement strand
GGCTATGTGTCATAATGGCACCCGTCGTCATGTCGAGCAGATGCGTTGACATATGCCGCCGCAAATCGCCGTCGGTGATAATGCCAATCAGCTGGCCTTTTTTATTGGTAACGCCGAGGCAGCCAAAGCCTTTGCGCGTCATTTCGACAATGGCCTCGGACATAATCACGTCTTCGCCGATTAGCGGTAGCTCGTCGCCAGCATGCATGATCTCCTCAACAGCCATTAAATTCGCGCCGAGTTTTCCGCCTGGATGAAAATTCTTAAAATCGGCCGGCGAGAAGTTCTTTTTTTGTAACAGCGCGACGGCCAGCGCGTCGCCGAGCGCCAATTGCATAGTGGTTGAGGTGGTCGGCGCCAGACCATTGGGGCAGGCCTCTTCGGCAGCCGGTAGGGTCAGGCAAATGGTTGCCGTCCGACCAAGTAAACTATTGCGCTTCGATGTCAGCGCAATCAGCGGGATATCAAAGCGGGCGGCATAGGTAATCAAATTTGCCAATTCATTGGTTTCGCCCGACCACGACATAGCGAGGATGACGTCTTGCGACGTGATCATACCCAAATCGCCATGACTGGCTTCGGCGGGATGGACAAATTGTGACGGCGTTCCTGTCGAGGCGAGGGTCGCTGCTATTTTGCGCCCGATATGACCACTTTTGCCCATGCCGGAGACAATTACCCGCCCCGTGGCTTGTGACAATAAGTCTACGGCACGCGCGAAATCATCCCCGAGCGAGGCTTCGAGTTGCTGCAAGCCTTTTCGTTCCTTCGCCAAAGTCGCTTTGGCTGATTTTAGTGGATCGAAACTCATGACTGTCCCCCTTGCCCAATGACACGCAGTAAACGTTCTTTTAGGCCATTCCCGAGATTAGTACCATAGGGTGACAAGCTATATGCGATATTGGCTTCCAAATAGCCAGCTGGCGAACCGCAATCATAGCGTTGGCCTGAAAATTCAAAGCCGTGCACATCTATTTGACCGATCATATTAGCGATGCCATCGGTCAACTGAATTTCGCCGCCGACGCCCGTCTGCTGCTGCGCGAGCCTTGGCATAATTGCGCCGTCGAGAATATAGCGGCCGACCACAGCGAGCTGCGATGGCGCATTCTCGGGGGCTGGTTTTTCCACCAGACCCCGTAAGGCCCCGGTTGCTGGATCGAGATCGGCGATACCATAGCGGTGGGTCTGATCGGGCGGAACTTGCTCAAGAGCCAGCATATGCCCTGCGCTATAAGTGCGCACCATCTCAGTCAAGCAGCCGGATGCGCCGAGGATCAAATCATCGGGTAGGATCACGGCAAAAGCTTCGTCGCCAATCAGCTCATGAGCGCACCAAATGGCGTGCCCAAGGCCTAGCGGTTTGTCTTGCGACACTTCATGCACGATTGCCTTTGGCGGCAGGCCCGCGGCCAAGAGCATTTGTTTTTCCGCATCGCCGCGAGCTTGCAAAATAGCCTCGTAATACGGTGCCGCTTGAAAATGTTCGATAATTTGATGCTTGGCGGGCGAGGTAACAAAAATAAACTCCTCGCAGCCCGCCGCTACAGCTTCCTCGACAGCCCATTGGATGAGCGGTTTCCCGGCGACAGGAAGCAGTTCTTTCGGTACTGTTTTGGTTGCCGGCAAGAAGCGCGTGCCGAGCCCAGCAACAGGAAAAACAACTTTTTTGATGGCTCTCGCTTTTATGGCTAACCCTTTCACATTTTCTGCAAACACAAGTAGCATGATTGTGCAGGCGGTTAAATAAGGGCGAAACAGATGGCGCAAACAACTTCAGACGGAAAATTAGTAAGGGCGACGGTGCTCGGCCTAGCACTGAGCTTTGCGCCCACATTCAGTTGGGCCGATAGTTTCGGCGCTTGGATTGCGGCGGTGAAACAGGAGGCTGGAGCGGCGGGTATCGAGGCACAATATTTAGCCGCCTTGGATACTCTGAAGCCAAATGCACGCGTGCGAGAGCTCGCCAGTCGTCAGCCCGAATATATTAAGCCCATATGGGAATATTTGGATCACATGATCACGCCGAGTCGCGTCGCCGATGGTCAGACCCAGCTCCGCGCCTATGAGGATTTTTTACAAAAATTGCAGGTAAAATATGGCATTCCCCCTGGTATTTTAATGGCGATTTGGGGCATGGAGACCAATTTCGGCAAGGTTAAAGGTTCTTATCCGGTGCTCGAGGCCTTGGCGACGCTCGGTTATGAAGGGCGACGCGCTGCCTTTGGCCGGCAGCAAATTTTGGCCGCTTTGCAGATCTTGCAAGCGGGCGATGTGAGCTTGGCCGATTTTAAGGGCAGTTGGGCGGGAGCCATGGGGCATACGCAATTTATTCCAACCACTTATCTTGGTTATGCCGTTGATGCCACAAACGATGGCAAACGCGATATATGGACGAGCCCGCATGATGCTCTGGGGTCGGCAGCCAATTATCTTAAAGTTTCCGGCTGGCGCGCTGGAGTGCCTTGGGGTGTGCGTGTTGAGCTTCCTGCGGGCTTTGATTACAAGCTCACGGGGCTGAAAAATCGCCGTTCAATGGCTGATTGGCAAAAGCTTGGGATCGCGGGCGCGGACGAGCCGATACAGGCGGCTTGGGGCGAAGGCGCGATCTATTTACCGGCCGGACATCGCGGCCCAGCTTATCTGGCGACGCAAAATTTTTTCGCCATACTGCGCTATAACACCGCACCAGCTTATGCACTCTCGGTTGGGCTTTTGAGTGAGCGTATTGAGGGGGGCGCGCCTGTGGCGCTCGATTGGCCGTCTGAAGACCGCCCCCTCTTGCCCGAGGAAATCAAGGAATTACAAGGGCTTCTACAAAAAGCAGGCTATAAGATAGGCGCAGTTGATGGCGTGCCAGGGCCGTTAACGCAAGCCGCCGTGCTTGATTTTCAGAAGCAAAACAAGCTTGTCGCCGATGGCTATGCGACGCCCGCGGTTTTGTCGGAAATCCGAAAAATTTTACGCTAAGTCGAAATATGGACTAGTCTGCCGCCATGACATCTCAAACACAAAAAGCGCTTAGCGAGATTTCCAGTATACGCGATGGTTTTGCCGTCTCGGGGTATATTTGCGATCAAAAAATCGCGACCGCCTTGCATCTGGCGCAACAACTCGAAAAGCCGTTGCTCGTTGAGGGCCCCCCGGGGGTTGGTAAGACCGAGTTGGCGAAAGCCGCGGCGCAATATTTGGGGCTTAATCTTATTCGCCTGCAATGTTACGAGGGTTTGGATGAGAGCAAAGCGTTGTATGAGTGGCAGTATGGCAAGCAATTGCTCTACACGCAGGTCTTGCGGGAAAAATTATCCGAACTGATGGACGGAGCCGATACGCTCGGCGCCTCGATGGGTCGGCTGAATGATTTTGAGGATGTTTTCTTCTCCGAGCAATTTTTACAAGAGCGCCCGCTGCTTGCGGCCTTGCGGCAAGAAGCGGGCTGCGTTTTGTTGCTCGACGAAATTGACAAGGCGGACAGCGAGTTCGAGGCTTTCTTACTCGAAATTTTGTCCGACTATCAGATTTCGGTTCCGGAGTTGGGCACCATCCAAGCCAAAACCCGTCCGCTGGTATTTCTGACCTCAAATAATACGCGTGAGTTGAGCGACGCTTTGAAGCGGCGTTGCCTGCATTTGTATATCGCTTTTCCTGAACCGGCGCGCGAGGCCGAGATTTTGAAGGCTCGCGTGCCTGAGCTCGAAGATGCCGTGGCGCGGCAATTAGTCGATTTCGTTGCTGGTATTCGCAAGCTCGACATCAAAAAGCCGCCTGCTATTTCTGAGACCATCGATTGGGCACGGACGGTTTTATTGCTCAGCGCGTCGCAATTATCGGCTGAATTTGTCGAAGACACGCTCAATGTCTTGTTGAAGTTCAAGAGCGATATCGAAATCGTCACGCCTCAAATTAACACGCTCTTGCGGGAAACTCGCGACGCCAGCTAGAGAGAGCGAGATGTTTATCATCAGCGATTTTGTTCGGGTCTTACGTGCTGCCGATATAAATGTCTCCACCGCCGAGACTATTGAAGCTGGCCGTATGATTGATCTCATGGGCTTCGCCGACCGCGAGCTGGTCAAAACCGGCTTGTCGCAAATTCTAGCGAAGTCTGAGAGCGATAAAGAAGCCTTTGAAGATTGTTTTGAGGATTATTTTACCGCCCTATCGTTTGCTGATGCGACGGAGGGCGATGCCGGGGAAGGGGCGGAGGCAGACGCGGCGGCGCAGGAGGCAGGGCCGAGCGCGGCGAGCCAAAGCCCCTCCAGTGGTAGCCTCAGCGATATGTTATTGCAGGGCGATCAACCGGCCCTCGCGGCGGCCATGGCGCGTGCAGCGAGCGAGGTTGGTTTGGCCGAGGCCAAACTTTTTACGCAATCGGGTTTGTTCACACGCAAAATCATGGAAGCGATGGGACTGGAGGCACTGGAGCAAGAGCTGAGCGCGCGCCGCGGTAACGACGATGCGGCCGGCGTGGAGGCCTTAGAGGGCGCACGGCGGCAGCTATTTGAAATGGTGCGCGATTATGTCGATACGCAAATCAAACTGCGTACGGCCAATGCTGGCCGGCGCGTGCGTGAGGATGCTTTATCGCGGGTTAAACTTTCAAACCTTGATCGCAGCGATATGCGCATCATGCGCGGTTTGGTCGAAAAGCTCGCCAAGCGTTTGGCCACGGCGCATAGTCGGCGCCGCTCCAAAGCACAGCGCGGCGTTGTCGACATTCGCAGAACCTTGCGACGCAATCAGAGCCATGACGGTTTGCTGATTGATTTGGTTTGGAAAACCCAAAAGCTTGATCGGCCGCGCCTGATTACCATGTGCGATGTTTCAGGCTCGGTCGCGGCTTATGCAAAATTTCTTCTGATGTTTCTCTATAACCTCGACGAGGTTATTCCGAAAACACGTAGTTTCGTATTTTCTAACCAATGCGGCGAGGTCACCGATTTATTTCAACAACAAGATCTGGAAAAAGCCATGGCGCAGGCGGTGACGCAATATGGAGGCGGATCGACCGACTATGGTCAGTCTCTGTCTGACTTAGCGCATTATATTATCGATGATATCGATCACCGAACCACGTTGATGATCTTGGGCGATGGGCGGTCAAATTTTGGCCACCCCGGGCATGATATTTTGCGCGACTTGGCGACCCGCGCCCGGCGCGTGATCTGGTTGAACCCCGAGCCGCAGGCGCTATGGAATACGGGCGATAGCGAAATGCACAGGCTCGGTGCCTATTGTCATCTTGTGCAAAGCTGCAACACCATTCGCCATCTCGAGCGGGTACTCGATAATTTATTGCGCGCCCATTAACGCGGTAGGTTGGTTTGCCCCATCAAAAACAGGTCGACTTCGCGAGCACATTGGCGGCCTTCGCGAATGGCCCAAACCACCAGCGATTGACCTCGCCGCATGTCGCCACAGGCGAAGACCTTGGCTTGCGAGGTTTCATAGGTTTGTGTGTCGGCCGCTACATTGCCGCGCGGGTCTTTTTCAACCGGCAATTGTTCGAGCAGTCCCTCATGTATAGGGTGAACAAAGCCCATGGCGAGAAGGACGAGATCGGCCGCCAACTCAAATTCCGAACCCGCAACCGGTTTCATATTTTCATCAACTTTGACGCATTTGATGGCACTGACTTTGCCATCTCGCTCGATAAAAGATTGCGTCATAACCGAGAAATCCCGCACAGCTCCCTCTTCTTGGCTCGATGAGGTGCGGAATTTTAGCGGCCAATTGGGCCAAGTCAGCTCTTTATTCTCTTTTTCAGGCGGTACCGGCATGATTTCAAGTTGCGTGACCGAGGTCGCGCCTTGGCGAATTGATGTTCCGATACAATCCGAGCCGGTATCGCCGCCACCGATCACGATGACGTTTTTGTTTTCGGCTAAAATTGGTGCCATGCTACCGACCGGTTCTTGACCAACACGGCGGTTTTGTTGCGGTAGAAAATCCATCGCAAAATGCACACCGTCTAGCTCGCGCCCTGGCACCGGCAAATCGCGCGGTTGTTCTGAGCCAGCCGCTAGAATAACGGCGTCATGATTTTTCTCGATTTCGGCAGCGTCAATGGTCACACCGATATGGCTGTCATAGTGAAACACCACGCCCTCGGCTTGCATCTGTTCGACGCGACGATCGATCAAGTGTTTTTCCATTTTAAAGTCTGGAATGCCGTAGCGCAGAAGCCCGCCTGCTTTGGCATATTTTTCATAGACATGTACTTCGTGCCCAGCGCGCGCCAATTGTTGCGCGGCGGCCAAGCCGGCAGGGCCGGAGCCAATTACGGCAACCTTCTTGCCCGACTTATGCGATGCAGGCTCGGGCTGGATCCAACCTTGCTCAAAGCCGCGATCGATAATAGCGCATTCGATCGATTTGATGGTCACTGGTTTATCGATCAGGTTCAGCGTGCAAGAGGCCTCACAAGGTGCGGGACAAATCCGACCGGTAAATTCTGGAAAATTATTGGTCGACTGCAAATTCCGCAAAGCGCTTTGCCAGTCTCCTTCATAAACCAGATCATTCCAATCGGGGATTTGGTTGTTGACGGGGCATCCATTATGGCAATAGGGGATACCACAATCCATGCACCGCGAGGCTTGCGCGTTGAGCTCGGCGTCAGACAGGGGCACGATAAATTCGCGGAAATTGCTAATCCGCTCTTGCGCTGGAAGGTAGCTGCGATCGTGCCGATCGACTTCAAGAAATCCGGTTACTTTACCCATTTTATTCTCCCGCGACGTGTTCCGCATCATTCGAGGCGGCGCTGAGCTCGGTCAGCGCCCGTCGGAATTCGGTCGGCATAACTTTCACGAACTTACCGATATAGCTGTCGAAATTATCTAAAATTTCGCGTGCCCGCGCTGAATTGGTGTAGCGCGCATGGTTTTCGATCAGACGATAAAGGCGCGCCGCATCATTGTAGCGCATGTCGCCGCGCAAATCGTCGAGCACCGCTTTCGGATCGCCGGTGACCGGTTCCAGATCAACCATGCTGGTGTTACAGCGAATGGCAAAGTCGCCATCTTCATCGAGAACATAGGCAACCCCGCCCGACATGCCAGCGGCAAAGTTACGCCCCGTGGGGCCGAGCAGAACAACACAGCCGCCTGTCATATATTCGCAGCCGTGATCACCCGTGCCTTCGACGACCGCCAAGGCGCCCGAGTTGCGTACAGCGAAACGCTCGCCAACAACGCCGCGCAGATAAACTTCGCCATCGATCGCCCCATAGAGCAGGGTGTTGCCAGCAATAATGCTGGTCTCGGGAATAATGCCGCTATCACGCGGTGGATAAATAGCAATGCGCCCACCGGACAGGCCTTTGCCGACATAGTCATTGCCTTCGCCTTCCAGCTCAAAGGCAACTCCGCGGGCCAAGAAGGCGCCAAAGCTCTGCCCCGCCGTACCCGTGAGTTTAACCGAAATGCTGTCTTCAGCGAGGCCAGCATGACCATATTTCTTGGCCAATGCGCCTGACAACATTGCGCCCGTGCTTCGATCGGTATTGGCAATTTTAGCCTCGATCTGGACTGGCTTGCCGGTTTCCAGTGCCGGCGCGGCTTGTTCTATCAGCTTACGATCAAGAATGTCGACGATCGGATGCTCTTGCGCTTCGCATTTGAAGACAGGCTTACCGTGCGAGTCGATTTTGGTAAACAAACGCGAGAAGTCGAGCCCTTTGGCTTTCCAATGATCAATCGCTTGTCGCATATCGAGGCGGTCGGTCTGGCCGATAATCTCTTCCAGTTTACGTACCCCGAGGCTTGCCAAAATCTCACGCACTTCTTCAGCAACGAAGAAGAAGTAATTAATCACATGCTCGGGTAGACCAACGAAGCGCTTGCGCAATTCCTCGTTTTGCGTGGCGATGCCAACCGGACAGGTGTTGAGGTGGCACTTGCGCATCATGACGCAACCGGCAGCGATTAGCGGTGCGGTTGCAAAGCCGAACTCATCGGCGCCCAGAAGAGCGCCAACAACGACGTCGCGGCCAGTGCGTAAGCCGCCATCGACCTGCACTGAAATACGAGTCCGCAGATCATTCAGCACCAATGTTTGGTGTGTCTCAGCAAGGCCGATTTCCCACGGAGAGCCAGCATGCTTGATCGAGGTCAGCGGTGACGCCCCGGTACCCCCTTCAAAGCCTGAGATCGTGACGTGGTCAGCGCGCGCTTTCGATACGCCCGCTGCGACCGTTCCAACCCCGACTTCGGAGACCAACTTGACCGAAATATCAGCCGCTGGATTAACGTTTTTCAAATCGTAAATCAGCTGAGCTAAGTCTTCGATCGAATAAATATCGTGGTGTGGCGGCGGCGAAATCAAGCCCACGCCAGGTGTTGAGTGACGCACCGCAGCGATGCGTTGGTCGACCTTATGGCCGGGTAATTGGCCGCCCTCGCCAGGCTTAGCGCCCTGCGCCATTTTAATCTGGATCATGTCAGAATTGGCGAGATATTCAGCCGTGACGCCAAAGCGCCCCGAGGCGACTTGCTTGATCGCCGAGCGCATGCTGTCGCCATTGGGGAGCGGTTGGAAACGCTCAGCTTCCTCACCGCCTTCGCCGGTGTTGGATTTGCCGCCAATGCGGTTCATTGCTACCGCCAATGTTTGGTGTGCTTCGGGGCTGATGGATCCAAACGACATGGCGCCTGTGGCGAAACGTTTGACAATAGTTTCCGCAGGCTCGACTTCGTCTAGTGGTACGGGCGATGCGCCAATATCGGCCGCTGTTTTGATGTGGAACAAGCCGCGCAAAGTCAGCAGATTACGGTCTTGTTCGTTGACCAATCGTGCATAGTCTCGGTATTTGTCACGGCTATTGCCGCGGACCGCATGTTGCAGATTGGCGACGGTTTCTGCATTCCAAACGTGATCTTCGCCACGTGTGCGCTGGGCATATTCGCCGCCGACATCGAGTGCATTGCGAAGGATCAGCGCTTCGCCATAGGCATCGTTATGGCGTTTCAGGGTTTCTGCTGCAACTTCGTCGAGCCCGACACCATTAATGGTTGAGGCTGTGCCGCAGAAATAACCATCAATAAAGTCTTGTGCCAACCCAACAGCGTCGAAGATTTGCGCCCCACAGTATGACTGATAGGTCGAGATCCCCATTTTTGACATGACTTTTAAGATACCTTTGCCAGCGGCTTTGATGAAATTCGCCCGCACCTTGTCGGCAGAGAGCTCAAGCTCATATTGTTTACGCATAGCTTCGATGGTATCGAGGGCTAAATAGGGGTTGATGGCTTCGGCGCCATAGCCAGCGAGGCAACACAGGTGATGCACTTCGCGCGGTTCGCCGCTCTCGACAACCAGCCCAGCGGCCGTCCGCAGGCCAGCTTTGGTCAAATGGTGGTGTACAGCGGATGTCGCGAGCAAAGCGGGTATTGCGACCCGTTCGGCGCTCATTGCCCGATCCGACAGAATAATAATATTTTCATGGCCATCGCGGACGGCGGTTTCAGCGTCGGCGCAAAGCTCGGCCAAGCGTTTCCGCATGCCGGCCTCTCCTTCACTGGCTGGCCACGTGATATCGAGCGTGAGCGCATGAAAATTATTGTCTTTAATATCGCTAATGGAGCGAATTTTCTCGAGGTCCTCATTGGTCAAAATTGGCGATGACACTTCGAGGCGTTTTTCACCTGAAGTACTCTCAATATCGAGAAGATTGGGGCGCGGGCCAATAAAGGAGATCAGCGACATAACAAGCTCTTCGCGGATCGGGTCGATCGGCGGGTTGGTCACTTGAGCGAAGTTTTGTTTGAAATAGCTGTAAAGCGGCTTTGCTTTGCTTGATAAGGCAGCGATCGGCGTGTCGGTGCCCATCGAACCAATGCCTTCCTCGCCTTTTTCGAGCATCGGCGTGAGAAGAAACTTTAGATCTTCCTGCGTGTAACCGAAGGCTTGTTGCTTGTCGAGCAAGTCTTTGCCTTTGACTTCTTGCCCAGATTTTGACGCGGGCAGGTCATCCAATTTGATCTGGCTTTGGCTGAGCCAAGCCTCATAAGGATGGGCGGCGGCCAGCTCCGCTTTAATTTCCTCGTCGTCAATGATACGGCCTTGTTCGAGATCGATCAGCAACATTTTGCCCGGCTGGAGGCGCCATTTTTTGATGATTTGCGATTCCGCCGTCGGCAGAACGCCCATTTCAGAGGCCATAACAACACGGTCATCGCGCGTTACATAATAGCGGGCAGGGCGCAGACCATTGCGGTCGAGGGTTGCGCCAATTTGCCGGCCATTGGTAAAGGCGACAGCGGCTGGGCCATCCCATGGTTCCATCAAGGCGGCATTGTATTCATAAAAGGCGCGGCGATCGCTATCCATAAGCTGATGGCCAGCCCAGGCTTCGGGGATCATCATCATCATCGCGTGCGGCATGCTGTAGCCGGCTTGCACGAGCAGTTCCAGAGCATTGTCGAAACACGCCGAGTCAGACTGGCGGTCGTCAATCAGCGGCCATAAGGCCTCGAGGTCGGTGCCTAAAATTGCCGAGGAGAGGCTACCTTGCCGCGCCGTCATCCAATTCACGTTGCCGCGTACCGTATTAATCTCACCATTATGGCAAATCATGCGGAACGGGTGTGCCAGCTTCCATGTTGGGAAGGTATTGGTCGAAAAACGTTGGTGCACCAGCGCTAGCGCCGACTTGACCGAACTATCTTGCAGATCGAGGTAGTATTGACCGAGCTGGGTCGACAATAGCATGCCCTTATATAACAGCGTGTAGCTCGACATCGACGCGATATAAAATGCGGCGTCAACTTCGTCGCCCATGCCCGCTGCGGCGGTTTCAATTTTACGGCGGCAAACGAACAAGGCGCGCTCAAAGGCCGTTTGATCAGCGAGGGTTGCGGAGCGACCAATAAAAACTTGCTTAATATCTGGCTCGGTTGGGATCACCGAATACCCAAGATCAGAATTGTCGACCGGAACATCGCGCCACCCCAAGACAGTCATGCCAGCTTGCGCGACCTGGCGATTAATTAAATCGATCAGTGCTGATTGCAGATCGGCGGCCTTCGGCATGAAAACCATGCCGACACCATAGTGGCCCTCTGCGGGCAGGGTGATATTTTCCGCGATGGCGATGCTTTGCATAAACTCATGCGGAATTTGGATCAAAATACCGCAGCCGTCGCCCGCCTTTGGATCTGCACCGACCGCGCCACGATGCTCGAGATTTTCCAAAATAGTGAGACCGTCGCGGACAATGTCGTAGCTTTTAATGTTTTTGATATGGGCGACAAAGCCGATACCACAAGCATCGTGTTCGTTGCGGGGATCATACAGACCTTGTTGAGCGACCGTGCCACGACGCGCTGCTTTCTCGCGCGGCGTTTGTGGCATTTGGATTTCGTTCTTCTTACTCATCGCAATTCCCTTGTCAAACCTTCTCAAATGCATGTCGGAGCGATTTTGTCCTCGTAAGCTGCGTTACGT
>JAYODZ010000202.1:0-1721 GCA_038106515.1 Rhodobiaceae bacterium | reverse complement strand
ATTGCGAGCCAACTACGACAACATTGGCCATCGACCTTGTCCTCTCCTAGAAATAAAGTTTCTTAACCTGCCCGACCTGAGGCAAAGCTTGCAATTTTTCAAGCACCGCGTCTGACACCTCATCATCAATGCTGATCAGAGAAATGGCGTCGCCATTAGGTTTATCACGTCCCAAGCTAAAAGAGGCAATATTGATATTATTTTCACCAAGAAGATTGCCGAGAGCACCGATAAAGCCAGGGCGGTCTGTGTTCGTCACATACAAAATGCGGGGCGATAGCTCGGCTTCCATATTGATGCCTTTAACCTGAATAACCCGCGGTTTACCGTCTGAGAACACAGTACCAGCAACAGATCGCGTCTGACGCTCGGTTTCAACAGTGAGGCGAATATAGCTGTCATAGGCACCCGCCGCATCTTGCTTGGCTTCGGCGATTTGTAGACCGCGTTGTTTAGCAATCGCTGGCGCACTGACCATATTGACTTCGCTCATCATCGGGCGCAGCAGCCCCGCAATCGCCGCCGCCGTCAACGGCGCAGTGTTCAGATCACTGACCTCGCCAGCATATTCCAGCGTAACAGAGTTGATCCGCGTTTCCGTAATTTGCCCGGCAAACATCCCCAATTGTTCAGCTAAAGCCACAAAGGGACGCAAACGCGGTGCATCTTCGGCCGAAATCGATGGCATATTGATGGCATTCGAAACCGCACCCGTCAGCAAGAAATCTGCCATTTGCTCAGCGACTTGCAATGCCACATTCTCTTGCGCCTCTTCCGTCGCGGCACCTAAATGCGGTGTGCAAACAACATTTTCCATACCAAAGAAAATGCTCTCTTTCGCCGGCTCTTCTTCGAACACGTCGAGCGCAGCGCCAGCGACATGACCGCTATCCAAAGCGGCTTTGAGATCTTTTTCAACAATCAAGCCGCCGCGGGCACAATTGATAATGCGAACGCCCTTTTTGGCTTTAGCTAGGGCTTTGGCATCGATCAAATTCCGCGTCTTATCTGTCAAAGGGGTGTGCAAGGTGATAAAATCAGCGCGCGCCAACAACGCATCAAGCTCGACTTTTTCAACCCCAATCTCAACCGCCCGCTCGGGTGTTAAGAACGGGTCAAAAGCGATGACGCGCATTTTCAAACCAATGCCCCGCGTGGCAACAATTGACCCAATATTACCACAGCCAATAACACCCAGCGTCTTGCCCGTCAGCTCGACACCCATAAAGCGGTTCTTTTCCCATTTGCCGTCATGTGTTGAGCGATTGGCCTCGGGAATCTCGCGCGCCAACGCAAACATCATGGCAATGGCGTGCTCGGCTGTTGTAATCGAGTTACCAAAAGGCGTGTTCATCACCACAATCCCGCGCTCGGTCGCCGCCGGCAGATCGACATTGTCGACCCCAATACCAGCGCGGCCAATAACTTTCAGTTTATCGGCGGCGGCGATCACCGGCGGTGTGGCCTTGGTCGACGAACGAACCGCCAAGCCATCATAATTACCGATAATTTTAATCAGCTCATCACGATCCAGCCCCGTAATGACGTCAACCTCTAGACCGCGGTCACGAAAAATTTGTTCTGCTGCCGGGCTCATTTTGTCGGCTATTAATACTTTAGGCATATGATATTCCTTAGAAAATTAGAGTGCGGCTTAGGCTGATACTTCAGCAAGCGTTTTGGCAAAGGCCCAATCGAGCCAAGGCATCAGAGCTTCGAGA
>JAYODZ010000056.1:0-11940 GCA_038106515.1 Rhodobiaceae bacterium | reverse complement strand
GGTCGACTTTGCTGGTTATTGGTTACCCGTCCAATATGCCGGAGGCGTTATGGGCGAGCATTTGCACTGTCGCACCAATGCGGGCCTATTCGATGTCTCGCATATGGGGCAAGCACGGCTTGTGCCGCTCATCGCGGGCGATTTGGCAGCCCTCTTTGAGGAGCTGGTCCCAGGCGGAGTGACCAGCCTCGGGGATTTGCGTATTCGCTATACATTATTCACCAATGACGCTGGCGGCATTCTTGACGATTTGATGGTGACGCGTTGGGGCCCAGACCTCTGGTTGGTGGTCAATGCGGCCTGCAAAAATGCTGATTTCGCACATATCGCGCAAGCGCTTGCTGGCCGCGCCGAGCTGGTGATTCAAGACCGTGCTCTATTGGCCTTACAAGGCCCGGCAGCGGTTGAGGTGTTGGCGAGCTTGGTTGCTGACTGTGCGGCTTTACCCTTCATGGCCGCTTTGCCAGCGGTTTGGCAGGGGCATGATATTTTAATCTCGCGGTGCGGTTATACTGGCGAGGATGGGTTTGAAATTTCTCTGCCCAATGAAGCCGCCGAAGCTTTTGCCGAGACGTTGTTGGCGCATGCCGCCGTTGGTCTGTGCGGCTTGGGCGCGCGCGATAGCCTACGGCTCGAAGCGGGCTTGTGCCTTTATGGCCATGATATTGATACAACAACATCGCCGCGCGAAGCTGATTTGATGTGGACGATCCCGCGCCGTCGCCGCGAGGCAGCAGATTTCCCGGGGGCAGCTGTGATTTGCGGCTCAATGCCCGAGCGATTACGCGTTGGTATCAAACCCGATGGCCGCGCTCCAGCGCGAGAGGGCACGGTTATTTGCGACAAGCACGGTCGAGAGATCGGTCATATCACGAGTGGTGGCTTTAGCCCGAGCCTGTCGGTGCCGATTGCCATGGGTTATATCGCCAGTGATTTTTCAACGCTGGGGACCGAAATAGATTTGATGATTAGAGGTAAAGCACAACCCGCGACGGTTGTGGCACTGCCCTTTGTGCCGCACCGTTATGTGTCCACGAAATAACCGCAACCGATAGACGAGGAGAGGCAATTTATTATGAGCACCGTGAAATATACCAAAGACCATGAATGGATCAGTATTGATGGCGATGAGGCAACGGTCGGCATTACAAATTTCGCTCAGGAACAGCTTGGCGATGTGGTGTTTGTCGAAGTGCCAGAAGCCGGCAAAGCGGTTGGTAAAGGTGATGAGGCCGCTGTCGTCGAGAGCGTTAAAGCTGCGAGCGAGGTCTACGCCCCTGTTTCGGGCGAGGTGATCTCCGGCAATGAGGCATTGGCCGATGCCCCCGATCTGGTGAACCAAGATCCAGAAAATACCGGTTGGTTTTTTAAATTGAAACTGAGTGATGCGAGCGAGCTGGACGATCTGATGGATCAAGCGGCTTATCTTGCTTATGTTGCGGAGCTCTCATAATGCGCTATTTACCTTTGACCTCTGATGACCGTCAGGCCATGCTTGCCCGCATTGGCGTGGCCAATATCGATGCTCTTTTCAAGGACGTGCCGCAGGCCGCCCGGTTATCAGAGCCTGTGGATTTACCATCGCATCAAAGCGAGCTGGCAGTCGATCGCTATATGCGCCAATTGGCGGGGCGTAATATCACAGCGGGTGAGGCAGCCTTTTTTTGCGGCGGTGGCGCTTATCGCCATCACGTGCCGGCGACAGTCGATCATATTATCCAGCGTTCGGAGTTTCTGACGTCTTACACGCCGTACCAGCCGGAGATCACGCAAGGCACTTTACAATATTTGTTTGAGTTTCAATCACAAGTTGCCGAGCTGACGGGAATGGACGTCGCCAATGCCTCGATGTATGACGGTTCAACTGCGGCTGCGGAAGCTGTGCTGATGGCGCATCGCGTGACTAAGAAAAAAAAGGCCGTGATCTCGGGTCGGTTGCATCCGCATTATCGCGATGTCATCAATAATATTTCGGAAATGGGCGGCTTTGATGTTGCCGGTCCATCGCCTTCTGTCACCGGCGAGGAGGGGCTTGGCGACATGCTCGATAGCGAGACGTCTTGCGTTGTCGTGCAATATCCTGACTTTTTCGGATCGGTGCAAGACTTCACCGAACTCGCCGAGCGGGTGCATGCCCAAAACGCTCTGCTGGTTGTCGTTGTTACCGAAGCTGTGTCCTTGGGACTGTTGCGTGCGCCTGGCGAGATGGGTGCTGACATTGTGGCGGGCGAAGGCCAGTCGATCGGAAACGGTCTTAATTTTGGTGGGCCTTATGTCGGCTTGTTCGCGACGCGGCAAAAATATCTGCGCCAAATGCCAGGGCGGTTATGCGGCGAGACTGTCGATGCCGATGGCAAGCGTGGCTTTGTTCTGACCTTGTCGACCCGCGAGCAACATATTCGCCGCGATAAGGCGACGTCGAATATTTGCACCAATTCGGGCCTCTGCGCCTTGGCCTTTACCGTCCATATGACGTTACTGGGCGGGGCGGGGTTGGCACATCTCGCGGCGCTTAATCATGAGCGCATGTTGCAGTTGGCGGCTAAGTTGTCAGCGATTGGTTTGGCGCCATTGAACCAAGCTTATTTCAATGAAATCACCATTGCCTTGCCCTGTGCCGCGACGCCTGTGGTTGAGGCGCTGGCGGCGCAGAAAATTTTGGCCGGCATTCCCGTTGCCCGCTTACTGCCGGATAGCGAAATGGATAATTGTCTTGTGCTGGCTGTGACCGAAACCACGACAGAAGACGATATGGACCGATTGGTTGAGGCTTTGAAGGAGCATGTGGCATGACGGAGTTGAGTAGTTTTAGTGGTCATCGTGGCCTGCAACTTGAAGAAGATTTGATCTTTGAAATTGGCACCCAAAACCGAACCGGCGTTGATCTCGAGCCGCTGACGGGAGGCGACTACCAACTCAATGGTTTGCAGCGTTCGCATGTCGACCTGCCTGGTCTGTCAGAGCCCGAAGCGATGCGCCATTACGTGCGGTTGAGCCAAAAGAACCACAGCATCGACGCGAATTTATATCCCCTCGGCTCGTGCACCATGAAGCACAATCCGCGGCTCAACGAGAAAATGGCACGGCTGCCGGGCTTATCGGATATTCATCCTCTGCAACCGCAATCGACGGTGCAGGGCGCGCTTGCTCTGATGCAAGAGCTGTCGCATTGGTTGACAACGTTGACGGCTATGCCATGCGTTGCGCTGTCGCCGAAAGCGGGCGCGCATGGCGAGCTGTGCGGCATGATGGCCATTCGCGCCGCGATCGAAGCCCGTGGCGAGCTGGCAACCCGGATCCGTGTTTTGGTTCCGGAGTCGGCGCATGGTACCAATCCCGCGACAGCGGCTCTGTTGGGCTTTGTCGTTGACGAAATCCCAGCGCAAAGTGATGGCCGCGTTGATCTATCAGCGCTGCAGGCCAAGCTCGGGGACGACGTCGCCGCCATTATGCTAACCAATCCCAACACATGCGGTTTGTTTGAGCGCGATATTATTGCCATTGCCGATGCGGTACACACAGCCGGGGGGTATTTCTATTGCGATGGCGCCAATTTCAACGCCATTGTTGGCCGCGTGCGGCCGGGCGATCTCGGGGTTGACGCCATGCATATCAACCTGCACAAGACGTTCTCGACGCCGCATGGAGGCGGTGGCCCTGGCTCGGGGCCGACGGTATTGTCGGAGCGGCTCGCCGATTACGCGCCTCTGCCGCGGGTTGAACAGCGCGGCGACAATCTGGTGCTGGTTGAGCATTGTGAGCAAGCGCCCGATAGTTTCGGTCGTATGGTCGCCTTCCATGGCCAAATGGGGATGTTTGTTCGTGCCCTCAGCTATATGCTGAGCCATGGTAGCGATGGTTTGCGGCAGGTCGCTGAAGATGCAGTCTTGAATGCGAATTATATCATGGCGAGCCTGTCGGACGTCATGACGGCCTCGTTTGAAGGGCCTTGTATGCATGAGGCTTTGTTCGATGATCGTTTCTTGAAAGGCACGGGCATTGATACGCTGGATTTTGCCAAAGCAATGATCGATGAAGGCTATCATCCGATGACGATGTATTTCCCATTGGTCGTCCATGGTGCGATGCTGATTGAGCCGACCGAGACCGAGAGCAAACAGTCGCTTGATAATTTTATCGCCAGCTTGCGCCACCTCGTGGCGTCTGCCAAAGCGGGTAATGTCGAGCGGTTTAAAAATGCGCCGCATTTTGCGCCTCGCCGGCGTTTGGATGAAACCCAAGCCGCTCGCCAACCGGTCTTGCGGTATCGGGCGCAAGATTTTGCCTCAGCCGCGCAGTGACGTTTTTGATCTGAGCTGGGAGCGCCAACTCGGTTGGCCCGACAGCGCCGTTGCCGGTGTCGATGAGGCGGGGCGCGGCGCTTGGTGTGGGCCGGTCGTGGCCGCAGCGGTGATTATGCCAACGGGCGAAACCATCCCAGGGCTCAATGATAGTAAGAAACTATCACCCCGCCGCCGTACCGCTTTGGCGGCGCAAATCCAGCAGCTCTGTCGGGTCGGTATTGGCCAAGCCAGCGTTGAAGAAATCGATCGTCTGAATATTTTGCAAGCGAGCCTATTGGCGATGCGGCGTGCTTTGCTTGCCGTTGCCGCCGAGGCGGCGCTCATCGATGGCAATAAAATCCCCGATATGCGCGATGTTGCCATGCCCTGTACACCGGTGATAGGCGGTGATGCCAAAGTTGCCTCGATCGCTGCGGCATCGATCATGGCCAAGCAACACCGCGATCAGATTATGGATGGGCTTTCGGAAAACTTTCCTGATTACGATTGGCAGCACAATAAAGGCTACGGCACGGCATCGCACCAAAAAGCCTTAGCGGCGTGCGGGCCTTGTGCCCATCACCGGCTCAGTTTCAAACCGATCCGTGATCTCGTTCTCGCTCCTGTGGATAAAACTGGGGAAATGTAAGGTATTGGATTCGCGGCGTTATTGACGGCGAATCGGAAATGACTCATGGTCGGGCATGACCAGTTCGAAGATCCAAAAAGGTATTTTTCCGGCGCATATGCGCAATCAGGTTCTGCACGGCAATAACATCGATTTGATGCGCTCTTTGCCCGATGCGTGTTTCGATATGATTTTTGCTGACCCGCCCTATAATTTGCAATTACGGGGCGAATTGAACCGGCCTGATGACAGCCGCGTCGATGCCGTCGATGACGCTTGGGACCAGTTTGACAGTTTTGCAACTTATGATGCGTTTTCGCAGGCTTGGCTTACCGAGGCGCGGCGTTTGTTGAAGCCGCGCGGCACCATTTGGGTCATCGGGAGTTACCATAATATTTTCCGCCTAGGCGCGATAATGCAGGATCTTGGCTTTTGGATCTTGAACGACATCATTTGGCGTAAATCCAATCCGATGCCGAATTTTCGTGGCACTCGCTTTACCAATGCCCATGAGACATTGATCTGGGCGGCGCGCGACGCGAATGCCAGCGGTTACAAATTCAACTACCAAGCTATGAAGGCCTTGAATGAGGACTTACAAATGCGATCGGACTGGGAATTGCCGATCTGCGGGGGGCAAGAACGTTTACGCGACGCCACCGGCAAAAAACTGCATTCGACGCAAAAACCTGAGGCTTTGCTGCATCGGGTTATTCTCTCGAGTACCGATGCCGACGACCTGATTTTGGATCCGTTTTTTGGCTCGGGCACGACGGGCGCCGTAGCAAAATATTTGCGGCGTGATTTTGTTGGCATGGATGCCGATGCTTCTTATGTCGAAGTGGCGCGCCAGCGCATCGAGGCGGTTGTGCCGCTTTCGGACGGCGATATTGATATCTCGCGGCGGCCACGACAAGAGACCCGCATCCCCTTCGGTTCCCTGGTTGAGAGCGGCATGATCAGACCTGGTACGAAGCTCTTCGGGCCAGCCCGTCGCTATCAGGCGCGGGTGCGAGCCGATGGTAGCCTCAAAACCGGTTCGGCCACGACCAGCGTCACCGGCTCTATCCACCAAGTGGGTGCCCGGCTGCAAGGTGCGCAAAGTTGCAATGGGTGGACTTTCTGGCATGTCGCCGAGGGTGACAAATTGGTGCCGATCGATCAGCTGCGTCATCAGCTCCGCAGTGACCGCAAGTCGGGCTAGTTCGATCAGCGCATGAGGGCGTGCTCGACATGGCGGGCAATTTTACGCATGACACTCGGCAAAGCCTCGCGCTCCATCTCAGCCAAAGAGAGCCAAACAAAATCTTCAGCGTCTGGCAAGTCGTGGCGAAGGCGTGCGGCGCCATGCGCCACTACCACCTTTAAGTGAAGCTCGAAATGCGTGAAAACATGTTTCACAGCGCCGGGTAGATTTTGCCACGTTTCGACGCTGAAATGACTGCGCTGACTATTGTTTTTCGGATCCCAGCCGTGCGAAGGGAATTCCAGCATGCCACCCAACAAGCCGGATTTAGGACGTCGCCGCATCAAAATGCGGCCTCGTCGATCGTAAATCCACAAGACTTCTCCCCGTCGAACGGGCTTTTCAGTTTTCGGCAATCGCCGTGGTAAGCTCGCGGCAATGTCGCGGCCGGCGCAATAGGCGGCAAATGGACAGACGTCGCATGATGGCGCTTTTGGGGTGCAAATGGTGGCGCCGAGATCCATCAGCGCTTGCGCGAAGTCGCCGGGGCGTTTGCGAGGTACTAGTGGTGCGAGGATTGCATGGACTTCGGTTTTCAGGTGCGGCAGCGGCGTCGTCAGGCGAAACAGCCGCGACATGACGCGTTCAATATTGCCATCAACCGGGGCGCTCGGCAGATGAAAGGCAATCGCGGCGACCGCCGCCGCCGTATACGGGCCAATGCCGGGTAAGGTTCTCAGCACCGTTTCATCGCGCGGAAAGTCACCGCCATGATCGCGCACGACGACCCGGGCGCAGGCCAGTAAATTGCGTGCCCGCGCATAATAACCGAGCCCAGCCCAAGCCGCCATAACGGCCTCGTCGGCGGCTTGCGCCAAATCCGTGACGCTCGGCCAGAGATCCAGGAAATTTTGGAAATAGGGGATCACGGCCGTCACGGTTGTTTGCTGCAGCATGATCTCCGACAACCAGACATGATAGGGATTGGGGAGACGACCATCGCGGATGCGCCAAGGCAAGTCACGCCCATTCGCGTCGTACCAAGCCAAGACATGGCGCGCGACGCGCTGTGCGTGTTTTGTCCTCGCTTCCGCCGATCGCTTCATATAAACTATCTCCTAGCGGATCAGACCATGAACCAAAAGCCCGTCAACTCGCAAGTCAAAAGCCATTACCTCGGTAATCTAATCGGGCGTCTAACAGCGCCTGCATTCAAACGGCGCGGTTTTCGCGATGTGCAAATCCTAGATCATTGGCCGGTGATTGTCGGGCGACAGCTGGCCGCCATGACGATGCCCGAAAGGCTGGTGCGACGGTCGGAGCAGGAGACCGTTCTGGTGGTGCGGGTGGATGGCGCGATGGCGCTCGAAATTCAACATTTGTCGCCGCAAATTCTTGACCGCATTAATCAATATTATGGGCCAGCAACGGTCACCCGCTTGCAGATCATTCAAGGGCCACTGCCGCGCTCTTTTCATGGCGTGTATCCGCGGCCTGCAGAATTGCGCCCGATGACGCAACGTGCCGATGAAGCACTGGCGGATTTCCCGCCTGGCAATTTACGCGATGCCTTGGCGCGGCTCGGCGGCCGCATTTTGCACCGCGCCTCGAAAACTGAGGAAAACTAGGGAGCGCAAAGGCGAATCGCGCGGCGCCGGGCGCGATAGTTTTCCACAAGCTTCATCGCAGATCTCGGATTCAGTCAGCCTTGCGCCCCTAACAAAGGTATAATCGGACAAGCATACGATTCGATCCCGATGGGTCGATGCAGAGAAAAGTACGGTTCACAATGGAAAGCAAATCACGTCTGGTAATTTTGGCTCTCGCCGTTTTGGTGGCCGTTGCGGCTGGCTTATATGTTTATCGCGGCGGCGCCCCTTCTGTGGCTCCAGCAGAAGTTGAGACGACGAGCGAGACATCCCAGCCCGAGGCTGTTTTTGACGCTGAAGACAAATCGTCGCCTTCGCAAGAGCAAGCCAGTGATGCGCCATCAGCGGCCATGGCGCTCGATGAAATTGTTTTGGGAAATCCCGATGCACCGGTAACGATGATCGAATATGCGTCATTGACCTGCCCGCATTGCGGCGCCTTTCATAACGAAACCCTGCCGATTCTGAAACGGGAATATATTGATACGGGAAAGCTGAAAATATTCTTGCGGCCTTTCCCTTTCGATGGCGTGGCCACGGCTGGCTCGATGCTGGTTTATTGCGTTGCCCCCGAAATGCGGCTCAATTTCCTGACCATGTTGTTTGAACGTCAGTCCGTATGGTTGGTCAGTCCCGAGCCTATAAAAGAGCTTGAGAAACTGGCGCGCTTTGCTGGGCTGTCGGAGATGGATTTCCGCGTCTGTCTGAAGGATGAAGCGATCTTCAACGGCATCCGCGATATCCAGAAGGCCGCTCACGAGCGCGAGAAGGTGCAATCGACCCCGACATTTTTTATTCGCGGAGAACGCATTGAAGGCAATCAAAGTGTCGATGTTTTTCGTGATGTGATCAATAAATATGTTCCCAGTGAGTAAAGGATAAAAGCAATGCAGTTTTCGCGCCTCCGGCTCTCTGGTTTTAAGTCTTTTGTGGACTCCGTCGACCTCGATATTCTTCCGGGTCTGACAGGGGTTGTCGGCCCGAATGGCTGCGGCAAGTCGAACCTACTCGAAGCCTTGCGGTGGGTCATGGGCGAAACCTCCTACAAGTCGATGCGCGGTGCCGGCATGGAAGATGTGATCTTTTCGGGTACCACCAGCCGGCCATCGCGCAACCACGCCGAGGTAGCGTTGTATTTGGACAATCATGACCACGGGGCGCCGTCTGAATATAATGATGAGGACTTGCTCGAAATTATTCGTCGTATCGAGCGCGATGCCGGTTCGGCCTATCGCATAAATGGTCGTGATGTGCGCGCCAAAGATGTGCAACTTCTATTCGCCGATGCCTCGACAGGAGCGCGCTCGACAGCGCTGGTGAAGCAAGGGCAAATCGGTGAGTTGATAAATTCCAAACCTGAATCGCGGCGCCGTATTCTTGAAGAAGCGGCCGGCATTTCAGGTCTGCACTCGCGTCGGCATGAAGCGGAACTGCGGTTGCGCGCGGCTGAGAGCAATCTCGAAAAACTCGACGAGACCATGGGGCAAATGGAAAGTCAGTTGCGGGCCCTGCGGCGGCAGGCGCGTCAGGCAACGCGTTACCGTGCTTTGTCGGGGCAAATTCGCCAAACCGAGGCGCTGGCCTTTCATGTGCAATGGCATATGATTGTCGCTCAACTCGCCGAAATTGAAACGGCGTTGCACGAGATCAAAGGCAATGTGCAAGACAAAACCCAGTCCGCCGCCCGTGCCAGCACGGTGCAGAGCGAATTGCAAGCCAGTCTCACGCCCTTGCGGGAGGAGGAAGCTGCTGCTGCTGCTGGGTTGAGGCGTTTGACCATCGAGCGCGAAAATCTTGATGCCGAGGAGCGCCGCGCCCGCGAGATGATCGAGCGTTTGCAACGCCAATGTGCCGATTTGCAAGCTGACCAAGCGCGCGAGCAATTGCAAGTCAATGATGCCAGCACGCAAACGGAAACGATCGCCGATGAAATCAAATTGCTCGAGGCTGAGAACAGTCAGGATGCGGCCGAGGTCGAAGCCGCGGCGCAGAATAATTTAGCTGAAAAAGCGGCGGTGCTAGAGGCGCTCGAAGCACAACTCGATGAGCAGACCCGCGCTGTTGCCGACCGCGCCGCACGGCAACAGGCTTTGACGCAGGAAATTGAAATTACGCAACTTCGGCTCGCGCGATTGCAAGCGCAAGCTCAGGAGAGGCAGGCGCAGCAGCAAAATCTGAAACAGAGCTGTCCGCCGGAAGATATGCATTCGGAGCTGTTTGCCCGCAAACAAGCCGCCGAAGAGAGCTTGGAGCAGCTGACGCAGAAGCTACATGAGATCCATAATGCCGTGCGAGACAGCGAGACTGCAATTGAAGCCGGCGAGGCGCCCGTGAAAGCGGCTCGCGCTCTGGCCGAACGTTTGATCGGGGAGCGCGCCGCTTTATCAGCGCTGTTTGCGCGCCCCGATGGCGCTGATTACCCTTCCATTGTCGATGCGCTATCGGTTGAGGCCGGCTATGAGGTGGCGCTGGGCGCCGCTCTGGGAGATGATTTGATTGCCTCCTCGGATGAGACTGCACCAGCCCATTGGCGTAGCCTACCGCCGCTCGAGTTGAGCGCCGCTTTGCCAGCCGGAGTGGTGGCTTTGAGTGAATTTGTCGGCGGTGTCAGCTCGCTGCAGCGTCGCCTCACGCAAGTGGGTGTGGTACGCGACAAAGCGCAAGCCCGAGAGTTACAAAAGCAATTGGCTTTGGGGCAACGATTGGTCTCTCTCGAGGGCGACCTGTGGCGCTGGGATGGCTATTGTGCCGCCGCCGAAGCGCCAACAGCAGCAGCGCAGCGTCTAGCCCAACGCAACCGCCTGAAAGAAATAGGCGACGAGCTGAAGCGCGCCGAGGCCGATTTGCAGCGTAAAGAAGCCGAGCTTGCTGACCTCAAGCAAGCGCATCGTGATTTTCTCGATCGTGAAGCCAATGGCCGCGTTGCAGTTGATGAGGCGCGCGACCTATTGACTAAAATTCGTGAAGACTTGACGGAAGATACGCGTCAACGCGAAGACTATCATGCCCGCAGTACTGCGATTGCGGAGGCCCTGCAGGCGATCGAGAGTGATTTGGCCGAGCAGACAACAGCGCGGAACAAAGCCGAGGCTGATATAGCGAGCCTGCCTGATGAACAAGCCATGCACGAAACGTCGCAACACTTACGGCAGCAGGTCGCAGAAGCGCGGGTGGCGGCCAGCGAAGCGCGAACGGCTTTTGACCAACTCCGTAGTCAACGTCAATTGCGGGAAGCGCGGTTGGAAAAATTGCGTGGCGAATTTGCCTCTTGGCAAGGCCGCCATCAAGCGGCTGTCGCGCAGGTTGCGGCGCTGGGGGAACGCCATAGCGCGGTTAGCGCAGATCTCGAGCGTGTCGCGGGAGAGCCGGCGCAAATCGAATCGCGCAAGACCAGTCTCATTGAGCTTATACAGACCGCTGAGATTGATCGTAAAACCAAGGCTGATAGTTTGGCCGAGGCCGAAACGAGCCTTGCGGCCGCGGACCGCGCCGCGCGCGAGATCCAAACCGCTTTGAGCGAAGCCCGTGAGGCCTTGGCGCGGCAAGAGGCTAATCGCGAGAATGCGAAGCAGCGCGAGGAAGAAATCAGCCGCAAAATCCGCGAAGTTCTGCAGGTGGAACCCGATAAGGCGCTTGCCTTGGCCGACCATGATGCCGACAAGCCTTTGCCCGAGCTCACCGATATTGAAGCGCGGTTGGAAAAATTCCGCCGTGAGCGCGAAGGCTTGGGCGGTGTAAATCTGCAAGCTGATAGCGAAGCCGATGAAATTGAGGCGCAACTCACCGAAATGCGGACCGAGCGCGATGATTTGGGGCAAGCCATTAATAAGTTGCGCTATGGCATCGGGCAGTTAAACCGCGAGGGCCGTGAGCGTCTTTTGGCCGCCTATGAGTCGGTGAATACACATTTTCAGCGTTTATTTACGCAGTTATTTGGCGGTGGAACGGCGCGGCTCGAATTGACCGAGTCCGATGATCCGCTGGAAGCGGGGTTAGAAATTATTGCCCATCCGCCCGGCAAAAAGCCGCAAATGATGTCGCTTCTGTCAGGGGGTGAGCAGGCGCTGACCGCCATGGCGATGATTTTTGCCGTGTTTTTGACCAATCCCTCGCCGATTTGCGTACTTGATGAGGTGGATGCTCCGCTCGATGATGCAAATGTGGAGCGTTTCTGTCAGATGATTCGCGAAATTG
>JAYODZ010000001.1:52298-60592 GCA_038106515.1 Rhodobiaceae bacterium | reverse complement strand
CAAGACGATTAATTAATTCCATTTGGCGGGGATCGGTCTCATAGGCCGTATTAAACTCGCCAACGCAGCTATAAGCTTTTTGCGGGTCAACATTAACCAGCGCGGCCTTATTCCCAAAACCAAATCGAGCGCGTGTTGGGTTGGCTTTGATTTCGAAATAAATTTCCTTGGCGGTTTTGCTCGTTGTCTCCATCGTCTTCTCCCGTGGTTCAGCGCGCGAGGGCTTTCCACTTTTGCTTACAACCATAGCGAACGCAAGTCGCCTCGGGTTGATCTATGTCAATGCAGCCTGCGTGGCCGACACATTTATACTGGTGCATATTATTTACGGGGGACAAAATCATGGAATTCATTTCTGCTAATGAAATTCACATTATTCGTTGGCTGCACATCCTAGCCATGGTTTATTGGCTAGGTGGCGAGTGGGGCGTGTTCCAGTCTTCTTATTTCGTCGTAAACCGATCGCTCTCACTCGAAGAGCGGCGCCGTCACATGGAAACGGCCTATCGCATTGATATTCTGGCTCGTACCGGCATTATTCTGCTGTTGCCGCTCGGGCTACACATGGGGACCCTATATGGATTTGTTCCTGTACTCGAAGGTCAACTCACGCTGATGTGGCTCATCTTTGCGGTCTGGCTATCGCTCACCTGGTCGGCTTTCTTTTTGCGGGAAACAGATCGTGGCATCAAACTTAGCAAAGCCGATGAGTTCATTCGATACTTCGTAATCCCTGCGCTCTTCATCACAGCGCTGGCGGCCATGAGCGGCGCTGGGCCCGTCGAAGTGTCAGAGGGTAATTACTGGTATCCGGCGAAAATGCTGAGCTATAGTCTGATGCTCGTAATTGGTCTTTTGTTGCGATATATCATGCGCGAGTGGACTACTCTTGTCCGTATTCTCGCCGAGGGCCCCGACGAAAAAGTCGAAGCGCGTCTCGAGTGGTCGATCAGCAAGGCCCGATTGCTTGCTTATATTTACTGGATTGGCATCGCCACAACCGCCTTTTTCGGCGCAGTAAAACCATTTTAACTATGCGCTTACTTCGCATCGTCCTAGCTCTTTCGGCTTTACTGACGCTTCCGTTGCACGCAGCGCCAAGTGCAACACCTGCTCCCGTGACAAGCCAGCCTTGGAAAGAGGCCGTCATCAGCGTTTACGATCTCGAGCAAACGGCAGCCTTTTTTACCGAAATCGGGCAATTTGAAACGGTCTGGCGCGGCAATGTCTCGCGCGAAGAGCTGGCTTTTTATGGCTTGCCGGAGACGGCTCGCGCAGAAGCTCTGCTTCTCGAGCAAGCTGGCTTCGCCTCGGGACAGATCCGGCTTATTCGCTTTGAGAGTGCAGGGCGACAAGAGCCAATGCGCCCCGGGGGGCACGCGTGGGATAGCGGCTGTTACTTTAGCCTTATGATCCGGATGAAAAATATCGATCAAATTTATGATGAAGCGATCCGAAGCGGATGGTGGACAGAGACGCCAATCACGCCGCTTGAATTTGGCACTTCGAAATTAAAAGTTGTCATTTTTAAGGGGCCACAAGGCATACAGGTGCAAGGATATGAGCGCTTATCGCCGCCGCTGCCCGAAGGTATACCGCCCTTCGACCGCATGAGCGCCCCGTTTAATATGATGCAAATGGTTAGCAATCGGGATCGCGCCTATGCGTTCTTTACTGAGAAACTGGGCTTTGCGACATTCTACTACGGCAAGCCATACCGCTCGGCCAAGCCAGAGCCAATGCCCATTGGCATACCGGAAAATATCACCGACAGCTCGGCCTATTCGGCTGCTATCACATATCCCGTCGCGGGTGAATTCGGTCGCATGGAAATGATCGAGACAATAGATCTCAAAGGGTATAATTTTAGCGACCGGTGCCACGCGCCCAATTTCGGCATTCTTGCAGTTCGATTTCCAGTTGTTAACGTAAACGATACGCAAGGCCTGTTGCTCGATCGCGGTGTCGATATCGCCGCTACGGGCGTGATCGACGTCAACCTATCGACGCCGCGCAAAGCGATCGTCATCCGCACGCCCGATGGCGCGCGTGTAGAGTTTTTCGAACAAAATTAATCCGTAGCAGCGCGCAAAACGCGTAACAAATTACCACCCCAAATCTGCGCGATTTGAGCCTCAGTATAACCAGCGCGCCGAAGCGCAACAGTGATTTTAGCGATCTGAGAAACATCCGGCATATCGGTAACGCCTCCGCCGCCATCCCAATCGGCACCAATGCCAACATGCTCTGCGCCAACAATATCTAGAACGTGGAATAGATGTGCCAAGAAGTCATCGAGATTTGCCTGCTCTGGCGGGTGATTTCTTTCCACCTCTCTACGCCGTGTCAGCCAGGCCTCGAGAGCCTCTTCTGTTACGGGCGGTGTCTCACGCAATTCGCGATACAAAGCACCAAGCGCTTTCCAGCGTTGCGGATTATCGGGGAACGGCTTGAGATAAGACGCCAGTGAGTTAACCAGGATGACGCCACCGCGCGACGCTAAGGCACGAAGACTGTCATCGGTAACGTTGCGCGGATGATCGTAAACAGATTTCGCGCCCGAATGCGAAAGGACAATTGGGCGACTCGATAAATCAATCATTTGGCGCAAGCTTTCCTCGCTCGCATGCGAGGCGTCAACGACCATCCCGAGCTTATTAGCTCGCCTTACCAGCTCTCGGCCGAGCGGAGACAGACCTCCCCAAAGCGGCCCTTTGGGATCGGTGGCACTATCGGCGAATTGGTTATTTGCACCATGAACCAAGCCGACCATGCGTACACCACGATCATAAAAATAATCCAGCAAGGCTGGCGTTTCGCCTAGCGGATAGGCGTTTTCAATGCTTTTGAGAACGACAATTTTGCGCAACCGGCTGACTGTTTCCACCTCTCGCGCATCCTTCGCGGCACCGAAAATATCGTCGTGTTGCTCCACCATGGCATCAATCAAGTCAAGACGATGACGCGCATTAGCAAGCGCGATCGCATAGCCGGGTCGGCTTAGAACACCTTGCGGTGTGTAAATCACCCAAAATCCACCATCTAAACCGCCCGCCCGCATCCGCGGCACATCGACTTGGGAAAAATCTTGCGCCACGGCGTGACGCTGAGTGATATCGAATCCGGGGCGCTCGAGGAGCATCGGGGTATCAAGATGGCTGTCGAGGGCCAAGAGTTGATGGTGAAACGCCTCGCTGTTACGATCGAACCATTGATTATAGACGTAGCCAACGACCGCAACGAGGGCGATGGTCGCGACAACAACAAACCGCCAGACTTTAGACATGAATATTCCTCACCGCCCTTACGGCAAATACTAAGAGCTTAGACGCTCATTGCACTCAAAGAAATGACCGTCGGGGTCAAAAACGCCAACCGAACGAACCCGGACGATGGAACCATCGGCACCAGGATAGCTGCCCTCGCTTAAGGGCGCTCTGATCTCGCAGCCAAATTTCTGGGCTGCCGCATATATCTGGGCGGCATCGTCGACGGCCAAAACAAAAACAGGATTGCCAAAGTCGAAGCTATAAGAGACGGGCGGCGCGTCGAGTTGCGGGTTAATCCATTGGAGCAGGCCGATCATACCAATGACGGGATCAGCCGCCTGCATGATGACCAAGCGGGTCACATCGCCTGCGGCGCCAGCTGGTAGGAGTTTACCAGTCAGTGTGATTTCATTGTCGTAATAGACTCTCAGCCCCAAGACGTCTTGGTAAAATGCCTTGGCGCGCTCCATGTCGCGCACCTTTAATGTGGTCCGGCGTACTAAAGTAGGCATAATCAACCTCTAATTTGTTTGATCTTCTCTTGCGGGATCGGCCCCGCTTGTCTTATAGATATTACAATCAGATCATGCGGGAAAGCAATGTTATGACCGAAGAGACCGAAAAGCATCAGATGCGGTTCCAGCGCGCGAATTATGTCGTCGCCGATATCGAGCGCGCTCTAACGCTCTACCGCGACGCGCTAGGCTTTGAGCTGGCCTTTGTCAAACAATCAGACGGGAGCTCATATTCCTACGATGTTTTCCGCATTGATCAATCGGCTAAATTGCGGCTGGCCGTTCTTGGCCTCCCAAACCAGCCCAATATCTTGGCGCTGACAGAGGTCGCGGGGGTCAACCTGCCTCCTGTTGCGGCGCCCAATCGCGCCGCAATCGTGCTCGAATGTCAAAACCTAGATGCGGTTTGCCACGCAGTCACCGCTTTGGGGCTGACGCTTTTCCCCGAAGACCAGCTTGTCACTAAGGATGGCCGAACGGGGCGCGAGGTCGGATTTTATGACTTCGACGGCAATCTCATCGTGCTTTATAAAATTTTGACCTATCCTTCTGGCTGACCATTGACGTCAATATAAGCACGGCGATAAATCCGACGGGTGAGCGGCAACAAGAATAAAAGCGGCACACCAAAAAGGACGGGCACCATCACCATAGCATATCGCAAGCCTTCAGCACCAAAGACATTGTCGGTCAAAAGTCCAACTGTTGTTGGGCCAAGAAATAAGCCGGTAACGCTAATGACCATATAATAAAAGGCAACGATCTGGCCTCTAATATCCGCTGGAACAATATTGATAAGGGCTGTTACACCAGTTGCAGAAAGCCACGTTAAGCCGATCATGTTGATGCCGAGAAGAACAAACGCCTGCACGCCATTCGGCATGAGAGGCGCCAGAATGCTCGTTGGCACGATGATTACGAGACCGATCATAGCGACGACCAGCGGCGCATCATAACGCCCTTGAGCATACCATCGATCCGACAACCATCCGGCGACATTAATTGAAATTGGACCGAGCAAGAGTAAAGATAGGCCGTTGACCAATGCGTAATCGCGCGGCGACCAACCCCATGTTCTTTGAAACATTGGCGCCAGCCACCCTTGCGAATAGGCGGTAATGGTAAGGAAACAAAAAATTGGCATAAAGCTCAGAAACAATTTCCAGTTACGCCCAACATAGCCGAGCATATCGAGCGGATTGGCTTGTCGGCCAACCACCAAATTTTCTCCCGTTTGCTGGCGCTCGGGCTCACGGATAAACAAGAATAAAAATGCGAAGAAAACACCAGGAATGCCGAGAATTAAAAAAGTTAATTGCCAAGCCGAAACATCTCCGACAATCGGAACTGCGACATCGGCATCTGATTTAACCCATGTCAGCACTGCTGCCCCAAGCAAATTGGCCATGCCTGCGCCGAGGCCAATCGCGGCCGAGTAAAAAGCAATCGGCTGGCCGCGTTTTTCCGGCGGGAAGCTATCGGAAATCATGGACATCGCACAAGGAGACAGTGTCGCCTCGCCAACACCAACACTCATACGTGCGAGAAATAAGTGGCCAAAATTGCGCGCCAAGCCAGAAGCCGCCGTTGCCAACGACCAAACCAAAACACCCGCCGCCAAAATCCACACACGTCGAACTCGGTCTGCAGCCCAACCTAATGGTATCCCCATGGTCGCATAAAAAATGGCAAATGCCGGCCCGAGAAGAAGCCCTATTTGGGTATCGGACAAGCTTAAGTCGGCTTTGATCGGCTCAATGAGAAGGCCGAGGATGAAGCGATCAACGAACGACAATATGTAAGCCAAGGTCAACATGACGACCATGACCCAGGCAATTACTGGCTTCGGATAGGATCCATTTGCTTTTTCAGTGCTTGATATACTCATTTACTCCCCCTGCCGCCGATCCGTGACGCATGTTCATGCGTCATCATAGGGGCCGCGGCGCACCCGACAACATTGAACGCCATAATTGGCACCGTCGTAAAGTCGCATAAGAGCATTTGGCATTTGCTCAATGCCGTCTGCTATATCTAATTTTGGATTGAGCTGACCGTCGCGTATCCATCCCCCGAGTGTTTCCATGCTCTGGGAAAACCGGTCGAGATAATTGTAAACGAAGAAGCCCTTCATACTGCCATTGACGCGGCGCAAATTGGTATAATTGGCGGGGCCCGCCGCTCGATCGCGGGTATATTCGGAAATTGAACCGCACAAAACAATGCGCGCGCCCATAGCCAAATTATCCAGGGCAGCTTCCAATATTTCGCCCCCAACATTGTCAAAATAAATATCAATCCCGTTCGGGCAAAGGCGTTTTATTTGGTCGGGAACATTCTGGGATTTGTAATCGATGGTGGCCTCGACCCCCAAATCTTTCAGCCACGCGCATTTCTCGGGGCCCCCAGCGATGCCAATAACCCGGCAACCTAGAATGCGCGCGATTTGCACTACGATCGAGCCAACGCCGCCAGCCGCGCCAGAGACAACGACGACATCGCCTGGCCGCGGTTGACCGCAATCGGTCAGACCGCCCCACGCGCTTAATCCTGTCATGGCGAGGGTCGCCGTATAATGCGCATAGGAAATGCCAAAGTCTGGACATTTGTAGAATTTTTCTTGTGCGGTCATCCGCGAAACTTTGTAGCTCTGCCAACCCAATTGACCTTGCACGACTTCGCCGACTGCAAATTCTGGATGATTGGAGGCAACGACCTCGGCAACGCCGCGGCCATGAATCACATCTCCAAGCCCTAACGGCGCTTCGCCCGCGGCGCTTCCGCCTTGCATATACATCCGCATCACCGGCGCCAAGCCCAGATAAAGCGTTTTCAGCAAAACCTCATTCGGTCCTAACGCGGCGATTGGTGTCTCACGCAAAGCGAAATCACTTGGCCTTGGCTTGCCGCGTGGCGCGGCAGCAATGACCCACTGATAATTTATATCGTCCCGCAACATGTCTCCCCCTCCCTCTTCATTGCATCAAAAATCCCGTCGAGGATTTGATCTGTGTCAAATCGGAAGCGCCTCGGTTTGCTTAATCGTTTCCATTACAAAACTGGCCGAGACATCAGACAGACTTATGCGACTGATCAGGCGTTGGTAAAATCGGTCATAAGATTTCGCGTCGGCTACGTGAACGCGGAGTAAATAGTCCAAGTCTCCGGTTAAGCGATATGCTGTCGAAACCTCTGGCAAATCGAGCAGGGCTTGGCGAAAGCGCTCCAACCACTCGGCCGAATGATTATTGGTTCGCACGTGAACGATCATTGTCAGCCCCAACCCGACCTTATCAGGATCGAGCACCAGACTTCTGCCGATAATGACGCCGTTCTCCTCCATAATGCGAATGCGGCGCCAACAGGCATTGCGGGACAGACCGATTTTCTCACTCAGCTTGTCCAGCGAGAGCGAAGCGTCTTTTTGCAAGACCTGTAATATTTTGCGATCAAATTCATCGAAGGACATTTTCCGAATAACTCCGCATAACAAACGATATTAAGAAACAAAATATGGTATTTTGATATAATTTAAGGATTTTTTCCCTAAATTATGAATTTATTATAGATTTTGTTTCGATCTTAGCAAGAGGGGCACAATGTTCAACATCGTTGTCAACAAGATAAATAATCTGTTTCTGGAGCATCCGCGATCGCTCGGTGAAAGCTATTGGCAGCACCTAAAAATAGCCATGACCCTAGCAGTTAGGCTCGGCGTTACAGCTGGCGCCCTGATATGTCATGCTATTTTGCCAAATCTTTTCAAAACCTTTGCCAGCGAGAGGATCACAGAGCTCTATGACCGTCTGCAGAGCCGAAGAAACACCAACAACCCGGCATAAAGTAAAAGAATGGGTTGTCGGGTTGTTATGTCTATAGTACATTTAGTATGTGTTTTTTAACCTTAGGGTGCGTTTTAGATTTGGAGGGAGGAGCTATGTCCAAATTAAAATCTCTACTGGCGGGAAGTTTTCTCGCAACAAGCCTGACATTTACAGGCTCTATTCAGTCGCTGGCTGAGGAAGCGACGGCAGCGACTGTTGACGAAATCATCGTTTCGGCGCGGAAACAAGACGAGAGCTTGCAGGATGTTCCCGTTGCGGTGACAGCAATGACATCAGACATGATGGATGCGCTGAACGTCAAAAGCATTGACGATATTGCACGGCAAACACCGGGCCTCGTATTTTCTCGAGCTTATGGTAAGACGACGGAGAGACCGGTCGTGCGGGGTGCCGCAAACATTCTTGCGGGCGTCCAGTTTGGTGTGGAGTCAGGGACTGCCTATTTTATTGACGGACAATATTACAGCCGCGACCTGCAAGCCCTCGATATGAATATGATCGAACGGGTTGAGGTGATTAAAGGGCCGCAATCGGCACTTTACGGTCGGAATTCTTATGCCGGCGCCATAAATTTCATCACCCGTAAGCCGTCCGATACATTTGTTGTAAATTCAAGTATCGAGGTTGCAGAACATGACTCAAATGAGTTTTATGTTGGTCTATCA
>JAYODZ010000001.1:0-52288 GCA_038106515.1 Rhodobiaceae bacterium | reverse complement strand
ATCAGGGCCCATCTCTGACAATGTTTTTGCTCTCTTGTCGATGAAGACCAACGAGTATGGTGGTGAATTCAGAAACGCCGCCAACAATAATAAGCTGTTGGGTGACGAAAAAAACACCACCGTCAACGGCGCGCTGACATTCCAGCTTTCTGATGTGACAAAGATCACCGCTCGCATTCTTTACACGGAAGACGATGATGGCCCACGGCCTTTCGCCCTCCAACGCTCATCGGAAAATAACTGCTACCCCGGATATCGCTCGAACAGATATCGCCGAGGGGCCGACAATAACGAATATCAATATTATTGTGGCGTTGTTAAACAACCACAATATGCTACGCAAGACGTTGACGGAACGCCGTTCCTTGGCGTTGATCGTGAAATGACCCACATGTCGCTGGTGCTGGACACGGAGATTGGGGGGCACGATCTCTCGGCTCGCCTGTCTCACATGACCGAAGATCGCATCACAGGTGCGGATTCGGATCATTTTTCTGGCGGCGCATTTCGCTTTAATTACTTAACCTTCGCACCGTCAGTTACGCCCGCCCAACGGTTGGCCTTATACGGCCAAGGCAATGATTTGTTTAACGTGACGGATCTTGATGAATATGAAGACACGGCTCTGGAGTTGATTATTTCTTCGCCAACGGATCAGAAAGTTCGCTATTTAGCGGGCCTTTTCAGCTATGAGTATGAGCGATACCAAACCAATTATGATCTCGTGAAGCCTGCTTCGGTCGATAATAACGGCGATGAAATTACCAATGACGCCGTATTCGGCATGGTTGAGGTAGACGTTTCTGATAAATTATCCGTTGCTTTTGAGGGTCGCTATTCAGAGGAAGAAAAAACACGTTTCGATATCGGTGCCAATCCGATTTCGGTCTCATTCGACACTTTCTCGCCGCGAGCTGTATTTAATTACAAAGCAACCGATGACATGATGCTATATGCCAGCTATTCCGAAGGCACCAAACCTGGCGGCCTGAACGGGACGTCAGGAGCCGCGGTCGGCAAGCCCAATTATGACGAGGAAGAAGTAGAGGCTTTAGAACTGGGTGTTAAAACCACTTTGCTCGATGGCCGTATGACAGCGAACCTGTCGGCTTATTCGAACGATATCACCAAATATCAACTTACAACGCCAGTACAATCTGCCGTCGGCAACTCGGTTAATTCGATTGTAACCAACCAAGGTGATGTCGAGATTAAGGGGCTTGAATTCGATATGTCTCTGCGTGCTAGCGATAATGTCCGCATTGGTCTCAATTACGCCTACACGGATGCTGAAATTGTCAAAGGTTGCGATGAAATGCAATTCACCCTGACCTCGGGTGGCTTCACCATGGCCCCGTTTGATATCAACGATCCCTCAACATGGAACCGCTATGCGGTATCCGGAGATGGTGGCTTAACGCCGTCAAACGATCCTGATAACCGCTATCAGGCTGGAGCTGGTAATTGTTCTCTTGCCGGCAAGCAAGCGCCGATGACAGCGGAAGAGCAGTTGGGCGCTTATGTCCAGATGGACTTCCCCATGGCGGGCGGTCGCGTGTTCTACATCAATGCCGACGCGGCCTACGAGTCATCAAAATTCGTTCAAGTTCATAATGGATTGGAAACGGGTAGCTCGACACTTGTTGGCGCTCAAATGGGTCTCCGCGGCGATAGCTGGGATATTCGCCTGTTCGGACGCAACCTGACAGACGAGGACTCGATTGCTATGGGCACGCGTTGGTTTGACCTCGGTCAAGGCTCTGCCCGCATAGGCAGCGGCCTAGGTATTGACAATGGCTCACCTCGCGGACCATTTGTGTCATTTAGAAAAGGCCGCCAAATTGGCCTCAAAATAAGCAAAAGCTTCTAAGACGTAGACCAAGGAGGCCAGTCGAAAGACTGGCCTCTTTTTTATTTAAGGACATAAATTATGAAACAGATTCCGTTCCTCGCCCTGCTGCTCAGCCTCTCGCCGGTTGCACATGCAGCTGACAAGATAGATCTCGGCACGCCCGAAGGCGCCATCATTGCTATGCGCAAGGATCAGTGTTCAACTCAGGATGCTAAGGAAGCGGTTTATACCTGGCAAGGAGATCTGTATTCTTTGCGACGCGGCGAGGCCGATAAAAAACTATTCCGCATTTTAGGTATGAATATTCGCCAATGTATGACCGTCGATGGCGGCCCGCGCGGCATCGGCTTTCGTCAGGTGAGCCGCGAAATCATGCTGTATCTCGATCCTAAAACTGGCGCCGTGGTAGATGAATGGGAGAACCCTTGGCTAAATAAGACGGTGAAGGTTCTTCACGTTGAAAATGATCCGGTTAATTTTGGCCCAATATTCCCGCGCGATGATAAGGGCAATCCGATCATGAAATGGCGCGGCGAGATCGGCCCAGATGGTATGTGGGCAACACGAAGCACATTCCCGCTTTTCTATCACAATCCGCTGCAGGGCGATTATCAAAAATATGTCGGCGGCGCCTACCATGCGACCGAGATGTTCAGCTCCTATGGCGATATTGACGACCTCACGGACGCGAGTAAGGACAGCGCGAAAATACGCGGCGGGTGGTCGCGTATCTCCGAATATTTGCCTTGGATGGAGATGCAAGGACGTGAAGGCTTGCTCTATACACATGCTATTAGCCGTAAGCTGTCGAGCTATGACGAACTGCCAGCAACCCTCAAAGACTATATTAAGACTCGGGCGCCAGCCTACGCGTCGGCGCCTCCCGTCGATGACAAACGTCCAAATGAAACCAGTTGGACTGTGTTTAAGAATAGCGTTTCTGGCGAGAAGCTGCCGCGCGGGGGTCACTAGATTCACAGCGGCTTGACGCTCCCCAAGAATGCCGTGATCAACAACAAGGCATAAACAAGTCGCACCCAAAATCGGGTTCGGTTCATAATGGTAAGCATACGCTTTTCCACATCGGCATTTGGAGTGGCCGAAGTTTCTAACGCGACAAACTCATGCAGAACAGGAACCAAAGGCCGAAAACGCACGTCGATCATAATCGCCGCGGCAAAGATAAGACCGAAAACGACGGCTTTAAGGGCCAACCAGTTTTGCACCAGAGGCGCATCAAAAATCAAGGAGCCAGTCCCCAGCCCGATGTAAAAAGCCGCCAAGCTCCACTTTAAGATCACGTCGATGCGCTTGAGGCGAGCCGACGGCCCCTCGCGCAAATGAATTTGCCATACGATCCATGTCCAGAACCCGCCAAGTGCCCAGATCGCAATTAACCAGATTTTGTCGAGGTTCCAATAGCCACCCAGCGTCAACAGGCTAAGCGACGTCGGCACCATCAGCGCCCAGGCGGTGCGCGGAAACATGTCGACGGCTCCAAGTATCTGCAACAAGACCAAGCGAGTCTCGCGATCATAGCTTTGACGGCGGAAGTGATGACCTAATACGGCCACCCCCATATCTGCCCCGAGCCAGAAGACAAACAATAAAACGTGGAAATAAACGCTCACGTCATAAAGGCTAACAGTCATATCGCACCCCCTCCAAAACGACCGCTTAAATAAAAAGGGGCGGCCATTTGACCGCCCCAATCATTCTTAAATCAGCTAATTAGAATTTCGCTGAAACTGTCAGGCCATAAGACCGTGGGTCATACATGTAAACAAGCCCACCCGTGCCATTGGCGACTTCGTGCTGATCGGTCACGTTCTTACCGAACAACTTGACAGCATAGGATGACCCCTCAGGTTCATAGGTCACACTGAGGTCGTATTTGTCATACTTATCCGTCATTGCGTAACGTGGGTTACCCGTCAGAGCGAATGTCTCATCGGCGCCATAGCCTTGAACGTCAAAGGTGAAGTCACCCGCGACATATTTGAGACCAACACTCCAGGTCATCTCCGGCGCACCTTTAACCTTAAGGTTATAGGCACATTGCTGCCAGACGCCTGGGTTTTGGTTCAATGCACCTGCCGCTGGGCAGGCCGCCTGACGCGCCGCATTGGTTGATCCCAAAAAGCCTTGGGCTTGGGCAACGGTCAGTTCGGTATATTCAGCGTCGAGCGTGGTCAAGAAGGCATAATACGACAAGTTGTCGGTAATATTGCCGGCAAATTCAATCTCGAAACCTTCGAACTCGGCTTCGTCCGCGTTCGACCGCCCAAAGCCACCGCCGGAAGAAATGCCGGTTTGGAAACCATCAAGCACCGACACGAAATAAGTAGCATTGATACGATGGTTGCCCAGCGTTGAACGAATACCGAGTTCGGTTGTTTCCAATTCTTCTTCGTCGACCGGTGTTAAGGTGTCTGGCGACCAGCCACCCGTCCGTGACCCTGTCGAGTTTGAGACATAGGCCATCAAATTATCATTGATCTTATAGTCCAGCGCCACTTTATAGTCTTCGCGATCGAAGTCGAGCTTGTAGACACCCGCACCGCCGGCCGGCCCGATCACGTAAGCTGGGCCGACGCCCAAGGTGTTGGTACGCGAAACAATGAGGTCTTTATCTTCGCTCATCGAACGAACACCAGCTGTCAACGTTAACTGATCCGTGACCTGTGTTTTCGTGTTCAAGAAAAACGCTGTTTGATCGGTTTTTTGATCGAAGGACGCTCCGTAGCCGAAACGCCCAAAGTCATATTCGAAATCAAAGGTTTCTTCCATCCAGAAAAAGCCGGCTGTCAGGTTTAACTTGCCGAAGTCGCGATTGACCGAAACCTCAACCGAATCCTGCTCCTGATCCATTATCTGGGTGTAACGGAACGATATATGGCTATCGAGGTAATTCTCAATACTGCGGCTACCGTAAATCAACGATGTGTTCCAGCCGCCAAGGTCACCCGACAGTCTAAATGTCAGGCCTTCGGAGTCGGTTTCGTCAACATAGTTGAACGAGCTATTGGCCGCCGTATTGTAGGTCGGGCGCGTGGTGGCCGGCGTCGGATCCGAATCGTCCGCGGTATTGTCGTACGACAAGATCATCTCCCAGCCGTTGCCGAATTCGTGGTCAAACGCGATCCGCATCGCGTCCAAGTCCTTGCCCCCTTGTTTGCCAAAGGCGCCGGCGTTTATATAGCCATCGCTCTCCTCGCTCATTGCAGAGATGGAAACACCGGTCGAATCCGAAATAGCAATATCTGCGTGACCTTTGAATTTCTTGTGGCCATCATTACCGAATGTCAGGGCCACCTTGCCCCCAGTTTCGCCGCGCTCGCGCGAATTGATTTTAATCGCTCCAGCAATTGTATTACGGCCATAAAGTGTGCCTTGCGGACCGCGCAGCACCTCTACGCTCCCCGCATCCACCAATTCCATCAAAGAACCGTATGGGCGACCAACATAGACGCCATCGATATAAAGACCCGTCGTGGGGTCAGTAAGGCGGCTTTCATCATCACCAAAGCCACGAATATACACGTTCGACGCACTCGCTGTGCCGGTGTTTTTCCGATACACCATACCCGGCACTGCCTTCGTCAAATCCATCGTGCTAGTAATATTATTGGTTTCCAAATCGGCAGCCGACAACGCCGTCACAGCCATCGGCACCTCTTGAAGATTCGCCTCAATTCTCTCAGCCGTAACCGTAATCTCATCGAGAGCATATGCTGGCAAAGCAATGCTAACGACCAGTATTAGGCTCAGAAATTTGAGAAAACATTTTTTTTCTCGACCCATTTTGTCCTCCTCAACAAAGTCAATAAGAAAGCCTAAGGGTTGTTATATTTATAAGTCAACTAATTGTTGTATACAAATAAGGCTTTCTCTATGATTTTACTGTGAGTGTTGCTTATAGGTCACATTGCGCTTTGATGGGAACAACCCGTTCTAGCCGCGATAATTACTGTTAGCTGACAATCACGCGAAAGGATTAAAAATAGAGAGGGGCTCTAGAGCCAATGAAACGTTTTGTTTTTATCGTTGTCGCAGTCGTAATTATAGGATGGGGCGCGAGCCAAAATCTTTTCCTGTCACGGTATATTTCTTTTTTCCTAAAAGGCGGTGACCCTCATACTGTTGGCGCAGACTGGTTTTATCCGACCTTCACAATTAGCGAGACTTCGCCAATAGAACCGCCCCTGCCGCTATCCGTAGCCCCATTAAGCGAACAAGATCTCGCCGCTTTTGATACGGCGGCAGCCTATTCAGAAGCACGCGGCGGTCAAGCGTTCTTGATCGCTCGCGGCGGCCGTTTGGTCTATGAAAAATATTCTCTTGGAACCGACCGCGAGACATTGATCAATCCGCAATCCATGTCCAAGAGCCTGCTCGCCCTAGCCATCGGACGCGCGATAAAACAAAACGCCATCAACTCGGTCGACGACACAATCGACAACTATATTCCCGAGCTAGGCGGAGACGCCAGAGGCCGTATTACGATCGAGAATCTTTTGCATATGTCCGGTGGTCTGGAACAAATTGCGACAGGCTATGCGCCTTACCCATGGTCGCGGGGGGTGCGGCAACATTTTGGCACCGATTTCGATTTTTGGGTCATGAGCTTGCAGCCTGCCGATCCGCCCGGAACACGGTTTGACTACAACAATAATGAAACCAATTTGCTTGGCATTGTTTTAGAGCGTGCAACTGGGCAAAGTTACCAGAGTTATCTCGGCTCTGAAGTCTGGCCCGCGCTCGGCCTCGGCCATGCGAAGGCTTATCTCGACCGCCCCCAAGGACATGTTTTAAAGGCGTGCTGTGTATTAACCCGCCCGATCGATTGGCTACGCTTGGGTCAGCTCATTCTCGATGCGGGTCAGATCGCGGAAGAGAGTTTTATTGACCCCAGCTATTTACAAGCTCTGGCCGCGCCGTCGCCTCTTTTTGCCGGCTATGGATATCAAGTCTGGCGCCAGCCGCTAGTCTTACGCGGCGGCTATATCGGGCCTCAGGCGCCAGAGGTCCCGGTGCTTTGGTGGGCTTCGGAAGATTACGCCGCACCAACCATTGCCTTTGCGGGCTTTGGATTTCATATGACGTGGATCATTCCATCGCTCGATCTGGTTGTGGTTCGGATTAATGGACCGACTTGGCCTGGCGAAGCCTTCGATCAGAGCCTCATACCTAACGGCATCATTCGTGCCTTAGGGCGAAACTAAGTCGACCATGTCAATCCTAGATTTCACTGATCAGGATTTTGATTACGAAGTGCCAGTGGCAATTATTGGCGGTGGCGCCTGTGGCATGACGGCCGCTCTGGCGCTTCGGGATCTTGGAGTCGATTGCGCAATATTCGAACAAGATAAAATTCCTGCTGGCTCAACGGCCATGTCTTATGGCGCCATTTGTGCGGCGGGCAGCCAGATACAGAGAGAGGCAGGCATCGACGATTGCGCCGACGACCTCTACCAAGACATTATGACGATTACGGCCGGTCAAACGGATCCGATCCTCGCGCGGCTTTTAGCCGACACGTCTGGTCCGGCTGTTGATTGGTTGCGCGACGGCCACGGCATAAATCTAACAACCGAAACCAGTTGGACGGGTCTCGGTCATCGACAGCCCCGCCTCCACGCACCGCCCAACCGATCTGGAGCAACATTAATGTCAATGCTAGAAACCGCTTGTCGGGCAGCGGGGGCAGAAATCGTGACCGAGGCACAAGCCACCAACCTCTATGCTGATGCGGCAGGCCGCGTCCATGGACTTCGCCTCAAGCGACGCGGTGGTGACTTTGAGAATGTCGGCGCTCGCGCCATTATTTTGGCAAGTTGTGGTTTTGGTGCCAATGCGGAATGGGTTCAGCAATATATCCCCGAAATGGCATCGGCCCGCTATTTCGGACATGAGGGTAATCGCGGAGATGCCATTGCCTGGGGCGTTGCGCTCGGAGGGCAAATAGCGGATATGGGATCCTATCAGGCCTTAGGCTCACTCGCAGTACCCCAAATGTTGGTTATGCCGCATACGTTTTTGATTTCCGGCGGCGTCCAGGTCAATACCGCCGGCCACCGATTTCAAAATGAACTGCATGACATATCGGGGCAAACCCTGAAAATCCTCGCCCAACCGGAAGGGACCTGTTGGGTTGTTTATGACGAGCGCAGCCATCTCGAGGCCCTGTCGCGATTCCAAGAATATGTATCCGCGGTCGAAATTGGGACGCCCAAAATTGCTCAAAATGTCTCTGCGTTGGCAGAGGCCTGCAAACTACCGGAGGAAGCGTTAGCGGCAACATTAGCCGCGGTCGAGAGCTACTGTCGCGGTGGCGACACAGATCCCTACGGGCGAAGTTTTCTCATCGAGAATATTTTGCGACCGCCATTCTACGCCATTCGCGTCAGCGGCGCCTTGTTCCATACGCAAGGGGGGCTGTGCATCGATCAGTCCGCCGCGATCATCCGCCAAGACGGGTCGGCGTTACCAAATCTTTTTGCCGGCGGCGGCGTGTGCCGGTCAGTGTCTGGACCGGGGGGGCACGCCTATCTCCCAGGTATGGGGCTTTTGACGGCCGTCGGATTAGGGCGGCGCGCCGGACAGAGCGCCGCTCAAGTGATGACGAGGGGAGCCCCTCAGTGACCGACGTTGCGATAAACGCGATACTCTCCCATATTAAAACCGCCCGCGCGCGCTTTGCCGCCAGCGACTTCAGAGATGAGGTCGGCTGCAAGGCGCGAGATTTTTTGGCCGACTCGCTTGCCGTTGGCGTCGCCGGCGGGCGCGAACCAGCGGCAGCACAAGTGCGCCAGGCCGCTCAACGCTGGGGGGCGGGGTCAGACGCAGCCGTCTTAGGACAAGAGCTTCGATTGCCAGTTGCCAGCGCCGCCTTTTGCAACGCTTTCCAAATTCATTGCCAAGAGTTTGATTGTCTGCACGAGGAGGCCACCGTGCATGCGATGGCTGTGCTCGGCGGATGTCTCACCGCCTTGGCGGCAACATCTAATCTGCGCTATGGCGATGCACTTCTCGGTACAATTATTGGCGTCGATGTCGCTGCGGGTTTGGGCGTGGCCGCGACGCAAGGCTTGATTTTTTTTCGGCCCGCAACCGCCGGCGCCATGGGAAGCGCCAGCGCCATTGCTGCCATTCTGAACATGAACGAGAGCAAAACCCGAAATTTCTTGGGGCTGGTCTACAGCCAACTCAGCGGCACTATGCAAGCTCATGTTGAGGGGTCGGTGGCTCTGCCGCTGCAAATCGCTGTCGCCGCTCGTGCCGTGATGACCGCCTTAGATTTAGTGCAATTCGGCCTTACCGGTCCAATCAATGCCCTGTCCGGCCCATTTGGATATTTTCAGTTGTTCGAGCCTGGGGGCGACCCAAATGTTTTCCTTGCCGGCTTGCGAGGGCCATCGCGGGTCTGCGAATTGTCGCATAAACCCTTTCCCACAGGCCGCGCCGCACATGCTATTTTAAACGGCATAGAGACGCTAATGCACGATCATTGTCTGACTGCCTCGGACATTCAGTGGGTCGATGCCGAAATACCGCCACTTATTCGGCGCCTGGTTGATCGCCCGATCACCCCTATGATGAGCCGCAATTATGCCCGTCTCTGCATTTATTTTCTGGCTGCGCTCATGGTCCGCGATGGCGAGATAACGGGTGAGAGTCTGAATGATAAAAACCGTGGTGATGCCGCGTTGGCTCAACTTGGGAAAAAAATGCGCTTGCATGACAATGGGGTTACCGACCCCAACGCACTGGCGCCTCAGACGGTCACGATCACGACCCACGGCGGCGATCGCCATAGCCTAGAAATTCCGGCAACGCTCGGACATCCCGACAATCCACTCACCGATGAACAAAAACAGACAAAAATAGCCCGCTGTCTGGAAGTGGCTTCACCGGCAGCGGCGGAGCAACTAATCGACGCCAGCGCCTCAACCCCATTGAGCGAGATAATCGCAAAACTCGGCCCGTTAAGAGAAGCTTAATGCATCTCTTCCCCGCCGCTCACATTTATTGCCTCGCCGGTGATATAGGCGGCTTCATCGCTGCACAAAAAGGCACATATTGCGGCAATGTCCTCGACTTTGCCTGGGCGTCCAAGAGGAATGCGTGCGCGCATAGCGGCCAGATACTCTTGCTCGCTTTGGTCAAATAAAGCGCTGAAATATTTATTCTGCCAACTCCCCAGCCCGGTCGTAATATGATTGGGGCAAACGGCATTAACCGTTATTTGATTTGCCGCCAGCTCTATGGCTGCAACCCGCGTCAATCCGATCATGCCGTGCTTTGAAGAAACATATGCCGCCGCGTGGGGAAAACCCGACTTCGCGGCTTGGCTTGCGATATTTATAACGCGGCCGCCCCTTTCACCCGCAATCATTACAGGCGCGGCATATTTTGTGACCAAAAAAGCACCACGCAAATTTACGTCGAGGACGCGGTCCCAATCGGTACTGGTCGTCTCTACGAGGGGCGACATCAAAAACCCGATACCGGCATTGTTGATCACGATATCGAGCCGACCATGCTCAGCCTCGATCGCCGCAAACATCGCCTTTATCGACGGCTCGTCGGTCACATCGCAAACCATCGCGCTGGCCGCGGGGTCGCCGTGTGCGGCTCGAATTTCACCCACGCGCGCATGCAGCTCTTCGGCAGCCGCCACCCCAGCATCCGGTGCCGCGATATCGCTCAATATCACATGGCATCCGTCGGCGGCTAAGCGCCGGCCGATGGCGGCGCCAATCCCTCCGGCACGCCCAGCGCCAGTAATCACAGCAACCTTCCCCGCTAGGCCCGCCGCTGACATGACTTATAAATCCTCGGTCGTTATAAATATTGGATTATCGGCTAGCGCTTGAAATTCGTCCGCAACACGTTGCATGGTTTCGCTAGCGACAGCGCCTTGAAAAGCCTCTAAGTCACCGACATTGAGAATTTCGATGTATTGAAATGGCGCCGAGGCATCGGCGCCCAGCAATCCCGTTGTTCGCAAGACATCAAAGCTGTCGACGCCGGGCAATGCCCTGACAATTGGCAAATCAGTTTGCCGCGCCCAAGCCTCATACTCTTGCCGGGAGACATTTGGTTTTAAATTAAACAAGACAATTATTTTCGTCATTCTCTTCCCTCTAGCGTTTTGCAATGCCGAGCGCGGCGGCAATAATTGCGAGCAAATAAATTGATAAAACCGTCAAGTAAACGGGCGCTATGGCGCGACTATAGCGAAGATTGCGATCATCTGAAGCGCCTTCGGTCATGAGCTGCGTAAAAGCGATCACGGCTGGCCGGAATTGAATGTCGAGCAAAACACCTAGGGCAAAAATAACCCCAACCAAAAGAAGCTTTAGACCCAGCCAAAGCGCGATCTGGTCTTGGAGCAACAAAGTGATTGAAACGCCACAAACACCAATGGCTGCGAGCCCGCTCAGAATAAGATTAAGCCGCGCGCAAAACGCCTGCTGCACCGGATCTTCGGCTAAAAATCCGCGCCACAATAAGCCGAGCCAAAGAGCCGCCAGACTACAAATGCCGAGCAGAGAGGTTTTCGAAACGCTAAAAACGCCCGCATGGTCGGCCAATAAAAGACCCGACGGAATAATTAGGACGAGGGCGGATCGGGGCAATCGGTCTAAAACCATGCCGACGGCCAAAACGGTGCTTCGCGTCTCGGCGCTCAAATCGGCTCGTTCCGAATATTTGGCGGCCAAAAACACGCCAACGTCTGTGCCGACCCAAAATACAAGCAATAAAATGTGTGCCAATAATAAGGCTGTATAAAGCCAGTCCACCATGCCCTCTCCCCCAATTTAGTTTTTTTCGATATTTATGCCGGCCTCCAGTACCGTTTTAATCAAGCGCATGCGGTCGGCCGCGAGTTCCTCGCTTAAGTCCGAGCCGATATTCTTGGCGGTCATATCCGCTGGATCAATAATGTTTTTTTCCCCCAAACGCGCCTCCAAGAGGGCAACGCGCTCGCGCAAGGCGGAATGTTCTGACATTAAGGCCAGCAACATGGTCAGCAGACTATCGGTTTCGGCATTAGCAAAGAAAGCTTTGCGCCCACCCCTCACTTCTTTTGATAAATGCTCTGCCATGCCACAAATCACTCTTTACTTTTTTGCGAACCAAATCCGTACCATTGAATGCCATCCGATAAGCGACCAGTATTCTCGTCAAAGCTGGCTTCAGCACCAACCGCCTGGGCAAAGACCTCTTCCGATACATAGGTATATCGCGGCATCACGGCTTCAAAAAAAGCATCGGACGGGAACCCACCCGTCGTACAAAGTTCTCGATAATCGAGATCTCGGAAAGTTTTGTAGAAAGGTTCGTTATTGTAGTAACTATCCCAATCGAGATAAAAAGCATCATAGGGCGTGAGGGAGTCATTAGGAGGCAACTCCATGTTGATCAGCACCCCTCCCGGCCGCAAAACCCGATACGCTTCGGTAAAAAACGCGCGGATCTCTTTAACTGGCATTTCGTGGAGAAACATCGAAGAGAAAACAATGTCGACGGAACCATCATCGAAAGGCAAATCCTGCGCCTCGGTTTGAATGAAGTGGGCCTCAATCGCCATAGCCTCTGCGCGGCCATGTGCATATTGTAAACATTCTGCAGCCAAATCGACACCATAGACGGTTGCCTCGGGAAAGGTCTGCTTCCAAGGCAATGTGTTGTGGCCAATGGTACACCCCGCATCGACGATTACTTTGGGAGAGATGTCAGGAAATTTTAACCGAATAAAATTGGCCATCGACATGCCAATATCATTATGCTGCTGCCCCATGGCGCCAAAAGCAAAAACATTAAAGCCGTTGTCGTAAACCGCCCCCGCGAGCCCCGCTGGTTCAGCGCTACGTCCTTCATAATTTCCCGGCATGAGGTGTACGTCCATTGCCGTGTAATATTTGGGAAGCTTGGCATCCGATTTGAGCGATAACGAGCCTTGCGCATTTTGCGCTAGAGCGTCCAGCTTAGCCTTGAGAGATTCACGATTATCATTAACTTCGTCAATCACAGATCGCCAAACCAGCTCTTGGGCAGCACAGCGAATGCTGCTGTAACGCGTAAAAATCTCTTCTCCCCGCATCGCCTTATGAACATCTGGTCCAGTGGTCAGGTTTTTATGCGGGGCTACATGCGTATCAAAATGCTGGCGCATATCATTCGCCAGATCATTTAACACATAGGCTCGCAAAGAAGAGACAAAACGCTCTTTCGATATTTGATCAAAAGATTTATCTAAATCTAGCTTATGACCTAACTTCCCATCCATAGCTCACCCCCAACCAACAAGTTCAATTTCATCGAATGTTCATCTCCATCACCGCGTGAAGCCAAGCCGATCGCCTTTATGATCTGAGCGCCAGTTTGAGACCGCCAAACAGAAGCATCGAAATGTTATACTAATAGTACATCAATGCCGCGGTAAAGCCCCCTTAACCTTGGGACTTTTTCGCCAAGGCGCAAGCCAGGCTCGGCTTATGTTAGAGACTTGGAATATTAAGGAAATTGGAGCGGGCGATGAGATTCGAACTCACGACCCCAACCTTGGCAAGGTTGTGCTCTACCCCTGAGCTACGCCCGCTCGGCGCTACTGCCGACGGGCAGCAGGTAAGAAAGGGGTTATGCACCACCCATGACTTTTTGACAAGTGTAATTTGCGCTAAGCTCGAGGGACTGGAAATTTATCGCGAAAAACCCCATGTAGGGGGTTAAGGGCGAGACTTTAGAGACGAAGAGGGTTCCGTGGAGATCGATTTGACACAGCAAGCGGCAGAGGCCGGGGCTGATATTATTGACGTAACAACGCAAAGTTTTATGCAAGACGTGATCGAGGCATCAAAAAGCCAGTTGGTCTTACTCGACCTGTGGGCGCCATGGTGTGGCCCTTGTAAACAATTAACCCCCGTACTTGAAAAAGTCGTGCGCGCCAGCAAGGGCGCCGTGCGGCTTGCCAAGATGAATATTGATGAAGAGCCCGCCGTTGCCCAGCAATTGCAGGTGCAATCTATTCCAGCCGTTTTTGCCTTTAAAAATGGACAGCCCGTCGACGGCTTTATGGGCGCGCTGCCGGAAAGTCAGGTGATGCAATTTGTCGAACGCCATCTCGGTGATCACGTCGGACAGGCGCCCGAAGACGAGGTGCGCGACGCCGCCGAGGCTGCTTTTGCGACGCAGGATTTCGCGCAAGCGGCTCAGCTTTATGGTCAATTATTGCAATTTAATGCCGATGATCGCGCCGCCCTAGCAGGTCTCGCGCAATGCTTTCTGGCCACGGGGCAGACCGAGCAAGCCGAACAGATTTTACATACCGTCCCCGAGCTCGAGCGTGACCGCGAGCCAATAGCCGGCGCCCTAGCGGCGCTCGCCTTGATTAAACAATCGGGCGAGGCGAGCAGCGACATTGACGCCCTCGAAGCACAAGTAGCGGCGCGCCCCGAAGATCACCAAGCGCGTTACGATCTCGCGATGGCCTATCAGGCCGCTGGCCAAAAAGAAGCCGCTGTGGCCGCCTTACTCGAGATCATTTCGCGCAAACGCGATTGGAATGAGGATGCGGCGCGGCAACAATTGCTAACCCTGTTTCAAGCCTATGGCTTTGACGATCCCGTGGCCATTGAAGGCCGCAAACAACTCTCTAGCCTGTTATTCGCCTGAGGACGACATGGCTGCAAAAACCTTAACCCTGGGTGATCTGCCGATAAAAATCCCCGTCTTTCCGCTGAGCGGCGCCTTGCTCTTGCCGCGGGGGCAGCTGCCCTTGAATGTCTTCGAGCCACGCTATTTACAAATGCTGGAAGATGCTTTCAGCCGTGGCCGCTATTTGGGTATTATTCAGCCTCTCAATGATAGCGATGCTTTACAAAATGTTGGCTGTCTGGGGCGCATCACCTCTTTCAGCGAAACCGAAGACGGGCGCATGATCATCTCCGTGACGGGCATATGCCGCTTTCGGATCGCCAATGAAATGCCCGTTACCACGCCCTATCGGCAACTTCAGGTCGAGTATCAGCCCTTTGCCGATGACCTGACGGCTGATGCAGGGGCGCTCGATGTTCGACGCGATGCGTTGCTCGATGTGCTTCAGCAATATCTCGACGCCACTGGCTTATCGGTCGATTGGGACTCGATTAACAATGCGTCAAATGAAACGCTGGTTAACTCTTTATCCATGATCAGTCCTTATGGCCCGCGCGAAAAGCAAGCTTTGCTCGAGGCAACGAGCCTATCGGAGCGTAATGAAATTTTAATCGCCCTCACCGAAATGGCCCTGGCGCAAGGCGACGGCTCCGGCGATAATGATAATGCCATGCAATAGTCAGCCTCGGGCGAGGTCGTAATAAAGATGAACAATTACAGTTTCGATGAAAACCTACTCGAGTTTCTAGTCTGCCCTGTCTCCCACAGCCCCATGCGCTACGACAAAGCTAAGCAGGAATTGGTCTCGAAAGCCGCGAAGCTCGCTTTTCCGGTGCGCGATGGCATCCCTATTTTACTGGTCGAAGAGGCGCGCGCGATCGATTAAATCGTCGCTCGCATGAGCGGTGGCGGAGCGCTGACACCGTGATCGGCAAGCTCGAGAATTAAATTGGCAAAGCGCGGGTCGCCCTGCGCTAAATGACCGGCGCTCGCAAGCGCCGCCTGCGCGACCACTTCTTGCGTAAAGCGCGCGCTAATCAGGTGCGTCAGCGCCAACATCGTTGCCGCATCGGCCCGTCGCTCGCGGCCGTAATCGGCCATTAGGGCTGTTGGCGATAGACCGAGATCGCGCGCGCGCGCGGCATGAAAAGCCAGACTGGCGCTATCTCGCAAGGTTAAATTCAGGCCTTGTCCTGCAAGCGGATGAACAACATGGGCGCTCTCACCCAGTAGAACCAAATCCTGACGATGAAATTGGCTGGCCAAGAGACTGCTCAAGGGTTGTAGCGCGCGCGTGCCAATAGCGCTAACGGCAACACCGCTTTGTTCGTAAATCATTTGTTGCAATAAGGGCGCCTCGACGGCTTTCAACGCCTCGGCTTGAGCCCGCGCCAACGACCAGACCAAGGCAACGCGATGCGGCGCAGGCAGCGGCAACAAGGCAAGCGGGCCGAAGCCGGTAAAAACTTGCACGGCCTCATGATCATGCGGCGCCACCAGATCGAGGTAACAGACGAGAGCGGCTTGATCATAAGCATGTTCGAGGGTGTCGATGCCTGCGGCGGCGCGCAAATGCGAACCACGGCCAACAGCGTCAACACAGAATGCGGCCCGCAACACTCCGCCTTCGGCTTCAATCTCTCCGACGCCATTTGACCAAGACGCCAAACCATCACAGCAAAAAATAGCTGGGCTGGCGCGTAATGTCGCGGCGCAGGCCTGCGCCAAATCGGCGCGACTAAAAACATAGGCCAAGGCCGCATCGCCAGCCTGCTGGTCGGCGGCAAAATTTGCGGCATCGGCTTCTGCGTCGGGTACCGTCAGCGCCATCCGCCAAATTGGGTTCGGCGCATGCGCGAGATGATCTAGCACCCCAAGCCGCGCCAAAAGCGCCTTGGCGCTGGCGCTCAACGCGACCACTGACTGCCATAATTGATCGTCATTTTGCGGCGCAAGGATCTCAATACGGCCAGCCAAGGCGACCTGAAAACCAGACGCCGACAGGGCCAGCGCCGTGACAATGGCGGATACGCCATGACCCGTCACAACAATATCGCCCGTCCAGTTTTTTTGCATCGTGATAGGCTCCGCCAGCTTGGCTGGACTATAACCAAGCCGCTCAAGGGCGGCAAGCTGTGGCATCGGCCCATCTAATGCCTTAAAATTAGGCAAGCGCCAAATCGTGGCCGCCCATTTATTAGGCGAAAGCGCCTGGCTGACACCAAACACCCCCAGCCGCCATATGTTTCTGATCGGCATGGTTTCTGTATAAGATGGTCGCAACCAAAGGGGGTAATTATGTCCACGGTAACGGGCGGCGACGTCTTTTTCATTTTGATGGGTGCAATTCTGGTGTTTGCTATGCATGCCGGCTTTGCTTTTCTTGAAGTTGGCACGGTCCGACGCAAAAATCAGGTCAATGCGCTGGTAAAAATTCTCTCCGATTTCGGAATTTCGACCATTGCCTATTTTGCTGTTGGTTATTTCGTGGCTTACGGCGTTGATTTTTATGCCAATGCCGCCGTCATCAGCGGTGGCGGCGAGGGCTTCGATGCGCAGGGGCTGACGCTGATCAAATTCTTTTTCCTCCTGACCTTTGCCGCCGCCATTCCGGCAATTATCTCGGGTGGCATTGCCGAACGGGCCAGGTTCGGCCCGCAATTAGCGGCCTCAGCGGTGTTGGTTGGGCTTGCTTACCCCTTCCTCGAAGGGCTGGTTTGGAACGGTAATTTCGGCGTGCAGGCTTATTTAGAAGCCAATTTTGGCGCTAAATTCCACGATTTTGCTGGCTCCGTTGTTGTGCATGCCTTTGGCGGCTGGGTGGCGCTGATGGCGGTTTGGTTTCTCGGCGCGCGCGCTGGCCGTTATGGTCCCAAAGGCCGCGCTTTTCCGCCGTCATCCATCCCGTGGCTAGCGCTTGGCTCGTGGCTTTTGTGCATTGGCTGGTTCGGCTTTAATGTTGTCAGCGCGCAGTCGCTCGAGAGCGTATCTGGCTTGGTTGCCGTTAATTCCTTGCTGGCGATGGTCGGCGGCATCTTGGCCGCGCTCTTTGTCGGCCGCTTCGACCCTGGCTTTGTTCATAATGGTGCTTTGGCGGGCTTGGTTGCCGTCTGCGCCGGCTCCGACATCATGCATCCGCTGGGGGCGCTTGTGACGGGCGGCGTTGCTGGCGTTCTGTTTGTCTATATGTTCCATATTTGTCAGGAAAAAATGAAAATAGACGACGTGCTGGGCGTTTGGCCTTTGCATGGTCTGGCCGGCGCTTGGGGCGGTATCGCCGCCGGTATTTTTGGCCTCGAAAGCATGGGCGGCCTTGGCGGCGTCAGCCTGATGAGCCAAATCCTCGGCACACTGATGGGCATTGTTATTGCCATCATCGCCGGCGGCATCATCTATGGCGGCCTTAAAATGCTGGTCGGCATTCGGCTACACGAAGAAGACGAGTATCGTGGCGCCGACCTTGCCATCCATAAAATTGCCGCTGAACCTGAAACCTCAATGCTTTAACGCGGCTAGGCTTTGACCCGCCCATAAGAACTGCGCTATTCTGGCGTGATTAAGGCCGCAGCCGTATCTCGCGGTGGGCCAAATGGGCGAGGTCAAGGTGGCAGAAAATTCGATCGGCGGGCGGTTTGCAGCGCTTCCACAGTCACCCTTTGCACGCCTGCGACAATTGCTCGATGGAATTGCGCCAGGCAAGAGCGAAATCTCGATGGCGATTGGCGAACCAAGGCATGCGCCACCGGCTTTTGTGCTCGAGACCTTGAGCAGCCCGCCCGCCTTGGCAAGTTACGCTCAATATCCGCCAATTCCAGGCACGGCCGATTTGCGGCAAGCCATTTACGGCTGGTTGCAACGGCGTTTCAAGCTCGATCCAGCCTTGCTCGATGTCAACGAGCAAATTTTGCCGCTCAATGGCACCCGCGAAGGACTGTTTTTGGCGGCCCAAATTGCGCCACAAAAACCTGCTGGCCTGATGGCCATGCCGAACCCATTTTACCAAGTTTATGCCGCCGCCGCGATTGCCAGCGGCGCCAAGCCTTTTTATCTCCCCACCTCACAGGCAACCGGCTTTCTCCCTGCGCTCGATCAGCTCGATGCGCAAGTTCTGAGCCGCTGTCAGGCGGTGTATTTTTGCTCTCCTGCCAACCCGCAAGGTGCCGTGGCCGATCGCGCTTATCTCCGGCGGTTGCTGGACGCCGCGATCGAATATAATTTTCTATTGCTAGTCGATGAATGCTATAGCGAAATTTATGATCGCGACTGCGAGGCATCACCGCCGCCTTCGGTCCTCGAAGTGATCCAACCCAACGAAATCGATCGCGCACCCGTGCTGGCGTTCCACTCGCTTTCAAAGCGATCCAACTTACCGGGCTTGCGTTCCGGTTTTTGCGCCGGCGGTCGCGAGGCGATGCTGGCCTTTGCTAAATTGCGACAAGTCGCGGGTCCGCAAAGCCCGCTCGCAACGCAAGCGGCGGCGGCGGCGGCTTGGGCCGATGACACCCATGTCGCGCAAAACCGAGAGCTGTATCAAGAAAAATTCGATATGGCCGAGCGCATTCTCGGCAATCGGTTTGGTTTTTATCGGCCGCCCGGCGGTTTCTTTCTCTGGCTCGATGTCGGCGATGGCGAGGCGGCGACGCGGCATTTGTGGCAAAGTCAAGGGGTGAAAGTTTTGCCTGGCGCGTATCTCGCGCGGGCCGATGATGGTGCTGACAGCAACGCCTATATTCGCGTCGCCTTAGTCGGCAGTCGCGACGAAACCGAAGAGGCGCTATCGCGCTTGGTCGAGGGCCTGGACGGGTTTGAACGGCAACAGGGGGCCGCATGAGCCGTTGGCGTAACACTGTTGAACGGCTTCGCGCTTGGTTGCGGTTGCGCATGATTGAGGCCGGTGGGGTCATCGCGATCGCGTTGGCCGGCGCCATACTGCTTGCCATGGTGAGCTACAGCCCGTTCGACCCGAGCTGGAATGTTGCGAGCAATAGTGAGCCACGCAATTGGCTAGGGCTTACGGGCGCCTATGCCAGTGATCTGATCTTGCAAAGCTTTGGCTGGGCCTTCCTCGCTTTTTTGCCCGCTATCATTGCCTTTGGCCTAAGGCGATTACGACATGTCGCCATTGACCGACGGGTTTGGCGCGGCCTCGCCATGGGGTTGGCGCCCATTGGCCTCGCCGCTGCCGTAGCGTTATGGCCTTTTGGCCAGCCGAATGATGGCGCCCAAGCGGGTGGCTTTATTGGCCAGTCGCTTGCCGAGGTGATTATGCTCGGCGCGTCTTATCTGCCGGTTGATAGTGCCGGCGCCACCGCCGATATTGTGATCGCTTTACTTTTGGGGGCGCCCGCCATCGCCTTATCGCTGTTTGCCGCCGCCTGGCTACAGCGGGTCATTGCCATCATCGCGAAAGCGCCTCGCGCCATCAGTGCCGCCGCAATATGGGGTTGGCGTTTACGACCGCGCCGCCGCGAGACAATGGACGGGGACGAGGATCCCATCGTCGACAGGTTTGAGGACGACTTCGACGAAACGCCCGACGCAGATGACCAAGCCAATTTCGAAGACGATGCGTCTCCGCGCGCCCGTGTTGCAGTGGCGGAAAAACACGCGCAGCTTAAACCGGGCAACCGCATGAGCCGCGAGGCACAGCCGAGCTTGCGCTTTGACGCCGATCAAAATTTCAAGCTGCCGCCCTTGAGCTTGCTGACCCAACATCGCATCCGCAACACCAGCCAACTCGACAAAAGCGGCCTTGAGGCGAATGCGCATATGCTGGAAAATGTCTTGGCTGAATTTGGCGTCAAGGGCTCGATCAGCAATGTCCGCCCAGGGCCCGTCGTCACCTTGTATGAATTTGAACCCGCCGCCGGCGTCCGCTCCTCCCGCGTGGTCGGGCTGGCCGATGACATTGCCCGCTCGATGAGTGCAATCGCCTGTCGTGTCGCACCGGTGCCAGGCGCCAACGCTATCGGCATTGAGTTGCCCAATCAAACGCGCGAGCTTGTGTCGTTGCGCGAATTGCTTGCCAGTGCGGATTTTGAAAAAAGCAAGTCACGCCTGACCATCGCCCTCGGCAAAGACATAGGCGGCGCGCCCGCCTTAGCCGATCTCGCCAAAATGCCCCATTTGTTGGTCGCAGGCACCACCGGCTCGGGTAAGTCTGTCGGCATCAACACGATGATCTTATCGATCCTGTATCGTATGACGCCGCAGGATTGCCGCTTGATTTTGGTCGACCCCAAAATGCTCGAACTCTCGGTCTATGACGGTATCCCGCATTTGCTCGCCCCGGTGGTGACCGAGCCGAAAAAGGCCGTTGTTGCCCTGAAATGGGTGGTTAAGGAAATGGAAAACCGCTACCGCAAAATGTCTAAAATTGGGGTGCGGAATATCGAGGGTTATAATGAGCGTATGCGCGAGGCCATTGCCCGCAAAGAGACATTAACGCGCCGTGTGCAAACCGGCTTTGACCACAATACCGGTGAGGCAATTTTTGAAGAGCAGGAAATCGCGCCCGAGACCTTACCCTTTATTATTGTCGTGATCGACGAGATGGCCGATCTGATGATGGTGGCGGGGAAAGAAATTGAGGGCGCGGTGCAACGGCTAGCGCAAATGGCTCGTGCCGCCGGCGTGCACCTCATCACCGCCACCCAGCGTCCTTCGGTTGACGTCATCACCGGTACGATTAAAGCCAATTTCCCGAGCCGAATTTCGTTTCAAGTGACCTCGCGAATTGACAGCCGCACCGTGCTCGGCGAGCAAGGCGCTGAACAATTGCTCGGGCAAGGGGATATGCTGTTTATGGGCGGGGCGGGGCGCTTGCAACGTGTGCACGGACCCTTTGTCTCCGATGAAGAGGTCGAAAAAGTTGTCGCCTTTTTGAAAAAGCAGGGCGTGCCCGAATATATTGAGAGCGTGACCGAAGCCCCCGAGGAAGACGCCATCGCCGAAGGCGGCGGCGAGAGTGGTGATAGCCTCTACGACCAAGCAGTGGCGATTGTCACCCGCGATGGCCGCGCCTCGACCAGCTATGTCCAGCGTCGCCTGCAGATCGGCTATAATCGCGCGGCACGGTTGATTGAAGAAATGGAAGAGCAGGGCGTCATCAGCGCACCTAACCACGCTGGCAAGCGTGAAGTGCTCGCGGGCAAACATTAATGGCCGGCAGACTGCTTGTTTTCGTGATCGCCGTTATGCTGGCGGCGCCAGCGCAAGCCGCGCCAGAGGGCTTGCGCCAAATCGCAGATTATTTTACCGCCATTGAGAATTTGCAGGCTGGGTTTTTACAAATCGGGCCGAATGGCGAAACCGCCCGCGGTGATTTTTACTATCGCAAGCCCGGGCAAATGCGCTTTTCGTATAATCCGCCCAATGGGCAAGTGGTGATTGCGGGCAACACCTGGCTGACGATCCAAAAAAAGCCGGGCAAAGAGGCTAATTATTACCCGCTCAAAGCATCGCCCTTGGGTCGTTTCATTGCCTCGGATGAGCGGCTCGATGAAACCGATTATCTGGCAAGCTTCGATGTTTTCGAAGGCCGCGCCGTTGTCACACTAATGGACAAAGACAAACCGCGCGCCGGGCGTTTGGAGCTCATGTTTTCCTTTCCCGAAATTACTTTGCTGGGCTGGCGCGTCAGCGATATGCAACAACAAATTACGCAAATTCATCTGTCGCATGTGAAGCAGCCCAAAAGCCTGCCGAATTTATTGTTTTTTGTTGATGAGAGCGAAACGGAATTTGAGTGATGCAGGAAGACGATTTCACCGACACCGACGCAGAGACCTTGCTGGCCTTAGAAGCTGAAATACCGATCTTGAGCCTGTTGCGTAATTTTGCTGACGAGATTGTTGCTGGCGATTGGTTTTCCGAGCTAGGCGAAAGCCTCGATGCGCAAACCATCGCGCTGGCCGAGCTTTATGTCGCGGGCCTCGGCCTGCCCGATGCGCGACTGGCGCAAATTCCCGATTGGGACGACGCCTTAGATGCAGCCGAAACCATGGATCTCAATAGCGAGGCTTGGGAGGCTGAGGAGCAATTGCGCGCCGCCGTCACTGAGGATGCGTTACGGGCCGTCACCCCTGAGGGGCTTGAGGTTGTTTTAACCTATCTGTCGGCCAGCCTCGCGCCCCGCGCCCGCGATGCCGCCGAAGAGGCGCTTAGCCTCAGCGATGAGAACGCCGATGCGCTGCTTGAGCTAATGGTCGGCGCAGCACAGCAAGCGAGTTTTGGGGCCTTGCTGGCGGTCGCCGCAGCGCATGCCGACGCGCTGCTCAATGATACGGACACCGACATCGAGGAATTGTCGCGCCATCCTCTTTTTGTCAAATACCGCCTCTTCGCGATCGGCCGTTGGCCCGTGTCGATCACTGGACGCTCTTTCAATCTCTTCTAGCCAGAGGTCCGCATGCGTATCGTTACCTGGAATATAAATTCGGTTCGGCTCAGGGCGCCGCTGGTTCTCGACATGATCAAGGCGCTGCGGCCCGACATCATCTGTCTGCAGGAGATTAAATGCCCGAATGACAGCTTTCCCGAGAAAGTTTTTAAGAAAGCTGGCTTTGCGCATATGGCGGTCAATGGCATTAAGGGTTATCACGGCGTTGCAACACTGGCGCGCGCGCCATTCCTCGACACCGAAATTATCGATTATTGCGAAAAGGGTGATGGGCGACATGTTGCAACAACGCACAAGCTCGGACGCAAAAAACTCACCGTCCATAATTTTTATGTGCCCGCTGGCGGTGACGAACCCGACCCCGACATCAATGATAAGTTTGCCCATAAGCTCGCCTTTCTCGATGAAATGATCGAGCGCTTTGGCGCGCAATCAACGAAACAGTCTTTGGTGCTGGTCGGGGATTTGAATATCGCACCCTTTGAACATGATGTTTGGTCGAGCAAGCAATTGAACAAAGTCGTCAGTCACACGCCGATCGAGCGCGAAAGGCTGGCCGATTTACGACGAACGCTCGACTGGACTGATGTCGCGCGTCACTTCGTGCCTGAAGCTGAAAAACTTTATAGCTGGTGGAGTTACCGCGCCCGCGACTGGGACAGCGCCGACCGTGGTCGGCGGCTCGACCATATCTGGGTGACGCCGCCGTTGAAAAAGTCTTTGAGCCATTTTGAAATTTTGCGCCCTGCGCGCAGCTGGGAACGCCCCTCCGACCATGTGCCGGTGATTGTCGATCTCGCCGAGTAAAGAAAGCCGCCCTTACTTCTTCTTCAGCGTCACGAAATTTGCTGTTGTCGATCCCGTTGCCAATAAATTGCCTTCAGTATCGCGCAATTCGCCTTCGACAAAACCGACCGAGCGTCCGCGGCGAATAACCCGACCCAAGCCAAACACTGTACCAGGCCGCACCGGAGACAACATCGACACTTTAATTTCAAGCGTCGGGCTGATTTGGCCCCAATCGAGATTGAGCCCTATCGCAAAGGCCATGGCATCGTCAAGCATCGCCGCGACCATGCCGCCCTGAACACCGCCCCATTTATTGCAAAGCTGGTCGCTAGCGTGAAACGCCATTTCGGCCAAGCCCGCTGTCTTGCTCACACCGATCAGCTCGAGCCCCAGATAGGCCGAAGCTGGCGACGGTTTTTTCCGCGCCGCTTGCACATTTGGTGGCCATTGTTCGGGATCGCGCGTGTAATCGGCCTGCGCCTGCATGAGGCTAGAAAAGGGTGTTTGCATGTCAAAATCCTCCGCGATCGCGACCTTACCCAGCGAAGCTAGGCGAGGCAAGGCATGACAAGCTTTTGATCCTGTGATAAGAGCCGATCTTATGGTTCAAGATCTCGCCTGGGTCGCTCCGACCCCCCATATTTCCGCGATCGCTGTGCGGCCCGAGGACATTGACGACTTTCAACACGTTAATAATGTCGTCTATCTCGGCTGGATGGCGCGGGCGGCCTGGGCCCACTCGAAAGCGCTCGGCTTTGACTTCGCCCGCTACCAAGAATTCGACGTCGGCTTTGTGGTAAAGCGCCACGAAATAGATTATCGCAGCGCCGCCATGCCGGATGAAACGATCGCCATTGCCACTTGGATCTCGGGCAATGATGGGCGCTTAAGTTTGCGGCGCCGGTTTCAAATGCAAAGCGTTGAGCGGCAAGTTTGCCTCGCTTATGGCTTAAGTGATTTCGTGACCATGAAAATCTCAACTGGAAAAGCGTGCCGCATGCCCGCCGCTTTCGCGACCGGCTACCCTGTTCAGGCCGGCGTCGAGGCGTTATTCGCTAAATTAAGGCGATAACCGCCAGCTTCGGTTTGCAACAGATCGGCGGCCAGCGGCTCGATTTTTTGCCGCAAGCGGTAAATATGGGTCTCAAGCGTATGCGTCGAGACACGATCATTATAGCCCCAAACTTCATTTAAAAGCTCTTGCCGCGGCACCGCAACGCCGCCCGCGCGATAAAGATAGCGCAAAATATGAGTTTCTTTTTCGGTCAGGCGTACCTTCTCGCCCGCTTCTGTTTCCAGCAATTTCAAGGCCGGCTGGAAGATGAACGGCCCGAGCGTCAGGCTCGCTTGTTCCATATTTTCATATTGCCGCAAATGCGCCCGCATGCGAGCCAGCAATACGCCGAATTTAAAGGGCTTGGTCACGTAATCATTGGCGCCCGCCTCAAGCCCCAAAATCGTATCGGCATCGCTCGCCGCACCCGTCAGCATGATAATCGGGATCGACACGTCTTGATTGCGCAAAGCTCGACACGTCTCGCGGCCGTCTTGATCGGGCAAGCCTACATCCATAATGACCAGATCATAGCGACGCGACATTATTTTCTCGCGTGCTTCAGCCGCCGTCGCTGCTAGCTCAACCTGCAATTCATCATGCAGTCGAAATTGCTCTTGCAGGGTTTCAGCGAAGATCACATCATCATCGACCAGTAATATTTTATGCGTAACCGCCATTACCTCTCCGCCGCCATCCTCTAATATTCAGCGATATCATCAAAACCCTAAAAAACAATTAGTGTTTTTTCGAGAAATGCAATTTGATAGCCTATGCTTAGTTTAGAGTTATTCGCCGCTGATGAACAAGCGCGCGGCTATTTGGCCGTCAACGCCGCGCTTTGGCCTTGCGCCATTGGCGCCGCTGGCTTTTCCAATCAAAAAATTGAGGGCGATGGCAAAACCCCACTCGGCACTTTTGCCCTACGTCGCCTGTGGTATCGTGCCGATCGCTTCACGCCGCCTGCTGGGCCTTTGCCGCAACGCGCCATAGACCCACTGGATGGTTGGTCCGATGACCCCGAAGATCCTGACTATAATAAGCCAGTGCGGCGCCCGCACGCTTTTAGCCACGAGCATTTGTGGCGCGACGACGGCCTTTATGACGCCTTTTTTGAAATCGGCTACAATGACGCGCCCGCGATTAGCGGCGCTGGCAGTGCGATTTTTCTACATCTTGAGAAAAACAACTACCAGCCGACGCGCGGCTGTGTCGCGATCTCTCGCGATCATATGATGCACCTCATACCGCTTGTTTCCACCGCCACGCGCTTGCTCATTCGCAATCGCGCAAAGCCTTGTTAAATCGCCGTGTCACGAGCGCCAAATAAAGCACGGCCAACACGAATATAGCTGGCGCCTTGCGCTATCGCCGCCTCAAAATCGTCGCTCATACCCATGCTCAACTCGGCCACATCATTGGCTTTCGCCAATTCATGTAGCAAGGCAAAATGTGGCGCGGCGACATCCTCAACCGGTGGGATACACATTAAGCCTTCGGGCTTTAGGCCGTAAGTTTGCCGGCAAAGCGCCAAAAATTCCGGCAAGGCTTGGGGCGCGACGCCAGCCTTTTGCGGCTCTTCGCCAGTATTAACTTGCACAAACAGCCGTGGCAAAACCGCCCCCCGATCGCGCGCATCGGCCAGCTTGGCCGCCAGCTTCGGTCGATCCAAAGTATGAATAACATCAAACAGCGCCAACGCATCGGCCAGCTTATTGGTCTGCAGCGGGCCGATCAGGTGCAATTCGATGTCGGGATAGGCGGCGCGCAAGGCTGGCCATTTGGTTTTGGCTTCTTGCACGCGGTTCTCTCCAAATACACGATGCCCAGCCGTTAAAAGGGGCTCAATGGCGGGCGCATCAAACGTTTTGCTCACGGCAATCAACCGCACCGCACCCTGACGTTGCCAATCGTTTTCCGCTGTTGCGATGCGACGCAAAATATCATCATAGACGGCCGTCATCGCGGCACCTGAAGGCGAGGCTGTCCTAAGTTCATAATTTAGTGATATAATATGTTGCGTTTCGCAACCACAGGAATGTTTGTCTCATGCGCATATTTATGACCGATCGCGGACGGCAACCCGATTGGCAAAGCGTGATCCGTGATCTGAAGCGTGGCGATCACGTCATTATTCGCGATTATGACCACCCGCAGCGCGTGAAATATGCCCGCGCCATTCGCGATCTGTGCAAGGCCCGCGGGATCAGTTGCGCTATTGCTGGCGATAGGCGGCTCGCCCTGCGCCTCAATATCGGCGTGCATCTCAGTGAACGAGATTTACAGCGCGGCGCGCCCGTTTTACACCCCGGGCGAAACGCGCTGTGGCATAGTGCGGCCATTCATCATGCCCATGACCTCAAAAAAGCCTCTGATATGGGCGCTCAGCTAGCGCTCATCAGCCCCGTCTTCCGCACACAATCGCACCCAGCGGCGCGCGGGCTGGGGCGGGTAAAATACCATCTTCTCGCCCAGCAAGCGCGTCGTTTTGGTCTATCGCCGGCGGCACTTGGCGGCATGACGCGTCAATCCGCGCGCGCCCTTTTCGGTATTGCCTGCGCCCGCGCTAAGATTGCTGCAATAGACGGTATAAGCGGCTTGTCGAGACTTTACTTTTCTCCCTAAGCGGCCTAGTTTGATGCAGATTTTGGGTTTCAGTTCAGAGGGTTTCCAATGACATTTCAGAGGCATGACCGGATCAAACGCCTTTCCGTTGTCGCACTCATGTGCAGCGCGCTTGTCGCTTGCGGCGGATCACCAACGGTTGAACATGACTACCCGACCAAGTCTCGTGTCGATGACAGTGCCGGCTCGTTATTTTCTGGCGGCGGCTTCTCGCTTTTCTCAAACAATAAAGACAGCGCGGCACCCGCTGAGATCGGGGTCAATGCCGATTTGTGGCGGGCGGCCTTAGATACAATTAGTTTTATGCCGCTGGTCTCAGCAGACCCCGTGGGTGGCGTCATCATCACGGATTGGCATATCGATCCCGCAAATCTGAATGAGCGGATCAAGGTCACGATTTTCATCCTCGATACAGAACTCCGCGCCGATGCCTTGCGGGTCAGCATTTTCCGTGAGCAAAGAAATGAAAATGGCTGGGTCAGCGTGCCGACGGCCATCGCAACGCAGCGCCAATTGGAAGATGTCATTCTGGTGCGCGCACGCGAATTCCGTATCGCCGGCAAGTCGAGCCGAAAAGACTAAGCACCATGAGCACATCACCTGAAGTGGCGCGCTATGTTCCAGCCGACCACGAGCCTATTTGGCAAACCACCTGGGCCGAAGCAAGGTGTTTTGAGGCAGGCGACCCGACCACAGATCCGCGACCGAAATATTATGTCCTCGAAATGTTTCCCTATCCCTCGGGCCGGATCCACATGGGGCATGTGCGCAATTACACAATGGGCGATGTCATTGCTCGCTTTAAAATGGCGCAAGGGTTTCATGTCCTGCACCCGATGGGGTGGGACGCGTTCGGCATGCCCGCCGAAAACGCCGCCATGGAAAAAAACTCGCACCCCGGGACTTGGACCTATGAAAATATCGCGGTGATGCGCAAGCAACTCCAGTCGATGGGGTTGGCGATCGATTGGAGCCGCGAATTCGCGACCTGCGATCCTGAATATTACCAGCACGAACAGGCCATGTTTCTCGATTTTCTCGAAGCCGGCTTGATTGACCGCCGCGACAGCAAGGTCAATTGGGACCCCGTTGACCAAACCGTGCTCGCCAATGAACAAGTGATTGATGGCAAGGGTTGGCGATCGGGCGCACCAGTCGAGCAACGCACCTTAACGCAATGGTTTTTTAAGATCACCCGCTTTGCCGATGATTTGCTGGCAGGGTTAGCCGAGCTTGAACGCTGGCCCGAAAAAGTTCGCCTCATGCAGGCCAACTGGATTGGCCGTTCTGAGGGCTTGCAGTTCCGCTTTCAAATTTGCCAAGACAGTGCCCCGGTCTCGCATATTGAAGTTTACACGACACGGCCCGATACGCTCTATGGCGCCAGTTTTTGTGCTATCTCTCCCGATCATCCACTCGCCGTGGAGTTGGCGAAGACCGACGCCGCTATTGAAGCTTTCCGTAAAAAATGTGCGCAGCGCGGCACCAGCGCCAGCGAAATCGAAGCGGCCGAAAAAGAAGGCCTCGCCACGGGGCTTGAGGTTCTCCACCCGCTCGATCCCAAGTGGCGTCTGCCTGTCTACATCGCCAATTTTGTCCTTATGGACTATGGCACTGGAGCGATTTTCGCTTGCCCGGCGCATGATCAGCGCGACCTCGACTTTGCCCGCAAATATGACTTGCCGGTAACGCCGGTTGTTTGCCCTAGCGATCGAGCTGCGGACAGTTTCGTGATCGAAAATGAAGCCTATGTGGGTGACGGCACGATGATAAACTCGCGCGAGCTCAATGGCCTGACGCCAGCTGAGGCGCGCGCAACGGTCATCGACAGCTTTGAGAAAAACCAATCCGGTGAGCGCAAAGTTAATTTCCGCCTGCGGGACTGGGGGATTTCGCGGCAGCGCTATTGGGGCTGCCCAATCCCCGTAATCCACTGTGATGGCTGCGGCGTAGTTCCCGTTCCGCGGCAAGATTTGCCAGTGAAATTGCCGGAAGATGTGAGTTTTGATCGCCCCGGCAATCCACTTGAGCGCCACCCAAATTGGAAGCACGTCGCCTGTCCAAAATGCGGCCAAGCGGCGATACGCGAGACCGACACCTTCGATACATTTGTCGATAGCAGCTGGTATTTTGCCCGCTTCACCTCGCGGCACGATGCGCGGCCAACCAACCCCGATCACGCCAAGGCTTGGCTGCCAGTTGATCAGTATATTGGCGGTATCGAGCACGCGATTTTGCATCTTCTTTATGCCCGATTTTTTACCCGTGCCATGGCCGAGGTCGGGCATGTCGAAGTCAAAGAGCCTTTTGCCGGTCTGTTTACCCAAGGCATGGTCAATCACGAGACCTATAAATCCCCCGAAGGCAAATGGTTGGCGCCCGACGAGGTTGTCATCGGTAGCGATGGTTCGGCTCATTTGCGCGATGACCCAGCTGTTTCGGTACGCGTTGGCGGCGTCGAAAAAATGTCGAAGTCAAAACGCAATGTCATCGACCCAACCCATATTATCGCCCAATATGGCGCTGATACCGCGCGCTGGTTCATGCTTTCCGATTCACCGCCGGAACGCGATGTGCAATGGACCGAAGCGGGTGTCGAGGGGGCTTGGCGGTTTGTGCAGCGCATTTGGCGCTTGGTGGACAGAGTCGCGAGGGAAACCTCTACCGCCGATCACGCGCCGCAACATGACGGACTGGCGGGCACGCTTTATAAAGCCGCGCATACAGCGCTCTATAACGTTACGCGCGACCTCGAGGCACTGTCGTTTAATCGCGCCGTCGCCCGCATCTACGAATTGGCCAATAGCCTGAGCGACGCCAAGCCGCAAACGCCCGCTGAACAGGCCGTGGTGCGCGCTAGCTGCGAAACGCTGGTGACATTAATTGGCCCAATGATGCCCCATCTGGCCGAGAGTTGCTGGAAACGGCTTGGGCACGAGGCAATCCTCGCGCAAACAGCTTGGCCGACAGCAGATGAAAGCGTGCTGAGAAGCGATCATGTCGTTCTCCCGATCCAGATCAATGGCAAAAAACGCCACGAAATAAATGTTCCATCTGACGCGGATAAAGCTAGTATAGAGGCCATGGTGATGGCCGATCCGCGCGTGCAGTCGTTAATCGGGGATGGCGTCATCGGCAAAATTATTGTCGTACCGGGACGGATTGTGAATGTCGTTGTTAAACCCTAGAGCTTTTATCGCACGCCTCAGCATCGTTGGCGGCCTATTGGTCGTCGCGGCCTGCGGCTTCACACCGATTTATAAAGAAGGCGCCCTGCCTAAAGTCACTGTCTATCGGCTTGATATTCGTGGCGATGCAGCAGAGAGTTTACGCGAACGTCTCGAGCAGCAAATCATTCTGCAAGACGACGCGCTGCTCGGCTTGAGCGTTCAGGCACAGGAAAATATTTACGAAGAAAATATCGACGACAAGCGCGAGGGCGCGCGTGAAACGATGCACCTGACGTTGACTTATGAGCTAACGAATCGTGAAGACGGCTCGGTTAAGCGCGGACAGATTTCGCAAGATGTCAGCTATACAGCCCCAGAGTCAGAACTTGACGCGCGCTTTGAACAAGATCGCGCCCGGATTAATCTCGTGCGCAGTGTTGCCACACGCCTACAACAGGCCATTTTGCAAGTCCGACCGAAAAAATAATGAAACTCGCGGCAAGCAAGGTCGATGGCTTTGTCAGGCAGTTTTCTGCCAAAGATGGCGGCGGTCGTGTCATCTTACTTTATGGTCGCGATCAGGGCGCCATACGTGACACAGCTCAAGCTCTCGGCGCTATTTTTCTTGGGCCCACCCCCGACCCCTTACAGCGCAGTGATTTAAGCGAAACAGACCTCGCGGGCGATGCCGCGCGGTTACGCGACGAGGCCGCCAGCCTGCCTATGTTTGGTGGCGACAAGCTGATAATGCTCCGCGGCGGTCAGGAGGCCAGTCGCAAGGCCGTTGAAAATTATTTAGACCAAGGTCCAATTAAAGAGGCACTGGTGATTGTCGAGGCTGGCAATCTGACCCCGGCCTCTGGCTTACGCAAGCGCGTGGAAGCCGACGCTGCCGGCTTGGCGCTACCGTTTTACGAAGCGGATCCGCGCGAAATCGAGGCCTTGATACGCGACACCCTCGCCGCTGATGATCTTAAAATAGACGCCGCCGCACTGGCGAGCCTACGCGATCTCCTGGGCACCGATCGCGGCGTTGCCCGCCGCGAGGTTGAACGTCTCGTGCTCTATAAAGGCCCGAAGGGAAGCGCCCGCCCCAATGGTAGCGTTGTAACGCTTGATGATGTTTACGAGGCGATGCACGATCAAAGCCACGCGGCACTTGATGGCTTGATTGATGCCGTAGCGCTCGGCGCATTGGCCAATGCTGATAAGATGTTTAATCGCCTGATCCTGACGGGAACGCGGCCAGAAGCCATCATCAGCGCCGTACGCCGACACCTGCAGGTTTTGCATTTAGCTAAAAGCAAAATGGAAAATGGCATGCCGCGCGACGAAGCCCTCAAAAGCTTCAGGCCGCCGCTGCACTTTAAGCGTAAGCCCCTGGTTGAGCGCCAGTGCGGCGCCTGGAGCCGTCGTAAAATCGAAGCCGCACTCGACATATTGCGCGAAACCGAATTAGCTTGCCGTCAAACAGGAAGCCGACCCGAAACTCGTGTCGCTTATGATTTGTTAAGACTGGCGCGCGCCGCTCAGCGCTAATTACCCGCGCAACAGACGGCGTATAACCTCATCGAGTTGCTCCAGGCTTTTATATTGAATGGTCAACTGCCCGCGTCCCGCTTGATCCTGAATATCGACCTTTAAGCCAAGATCATCGCTCAAGGTTTTTTCCAACGCGCGCGTATCGGCGTCTTTTTCTTCGGCGCTTTTACCCTTGCTCGTGGCGCCAGACTTACGCGCGCCGGCGATTAATTTTTCGAGCGCACGAACGCTGAGCCCCTCCGCAACAACCTTAGCGGCGAGCGCCGCGGCATCGGCGTGCCCGACCAGCGCACGAGCATGCCCCGCGGATAATTTATTCTGCATCACCAACGCGCGGACCGCGTCGGGCAAATTATTCAACCGCAACATATTAGCGATGTGGCTGCGGCTTTTACCAATCGTGCTGGCCATCGCCTCTTGCGTATAGCGAAACTCATCCATCAGGCGTTGTAGCGCTTGCGCCTCTTCCATCGGATTTAAATCGGCGCGTTGCACATTCTCAATAATGCCAATTTCCAACGCGTCTTGATCACTCAGCTCCTCAATAATAACCGGCACGTCGTGCAATCCAGCGCGCTGCGCTGCCCGCCAGCGGCGTTCGCCAGCAATAATTTCATAGCCTTGGCCACTCGGGCGAACCAGAAGGGGCTGAAGAATTCCTTTTGATTTCAATGATTTAGATAGGGCGTCTAACTCGTCTTCGGCAAAATTCTGGCGCGGCTGAAACTTGCCAGGCCGCAATTTATCAATCCCCAAGCGGTTCGGACGCTGCGCCTTAGTACTGGCGGTAGCGGCTTCTGCTCCGGCGCCCTCCGCCTCGACGGGTTGCGGTGCTTCGCCAATGAGCGCCGATAAGCCACGTCCCAACCCGCGTGATTTTGCCTTGCTCATCTTACCCTCTCAACTCGCCAGCGCGCTCGCGCCGAATAAGCTCGGAGGCCAGCTTCATATAAGCCGTACTGCCAGAGCATTTATGATCATATAATAGAGCCGGCTTGCCATGCGACGGCGCTTCCGATAACCGGACATTGCGCGGGATCACTGTCTGATAGACCTTGTCTGCGAAATGCGCCCGCACATCCTCTTCAACCTGCGTCGATAAATTATTGCGTGGGTCATACATGGTCAGCACAATGCCCTGAATATCTAATTGCGGATTGAGCGTCGACTGCACTTGCTGAACCGTTGCCATGAGCTGGCTCAAGCCTTCGAGGGCAAAGAACTCGGTTTGCAGCGGCACCAAAATCGACTGCGCCGCTACCATGGCATTCAAGGTCAGCATGTTCAGAGATGGCGGACAGTCGATAAAAATCAGCCGCGCCGGCCCACCAGCGTCGATGTATCGCCGCACCGCGTCTTTCAACATATAAAGCCGGCGGGGGTTTTCTGCCAATTCAACTTCGATACCCAACAGGTCCATACTCGCTGGTACTAAATCTAATCCTGGCACCAATGTCGGCGTGATCGCATCGGTAATTTCGGTTTCGCCCAACAAAACATCGAAGCTGCTTTGCTTACGGTCAGCCGGGTTAACCCCGAGCCCCGTACTGGCATTGCCTTGCGGGTCGACGTCGATCAAGAGCACCGGCTCACCAATCGCCGCCAACGCCGTTGCCAAATTAATCGCAGTTGTTGTTTTACCAACACCACCCTTTTGATTGGCGATGGTTAAAATGCGGCACCGCGAGGACGCTTGACCCTCAGCCTGATGATCCGAGGCGGCTTCCTGCGGCGCTCCATGCGGTGTTTCAATTTCTGTCATCGAGGCCTCTGGGCACAGTCTACCGCCGGCAGCGGATCAGGTTAAATCTTTTCTTCGTCACGACGCATAATTTGTGTGAGTTTTATCACCCGCGCCGCGTCATCGGTGCGGCTTGGAAAAACCTCAGCACGAAATGACCAATCGACCTCTGCCGCCACAATTTCAGCCTGCCAATCACGGCCTTTTAAAAACAGCGCACAGCTTTGCGGCCCGATAAACGGCGCCGCAAGCTCCAAAAGTTTAGCCAAAGGCGCCAGCGCCCGGGCCGAAATAATATCGGCCGCGATTTTGCGCGAGACGGCAACATCTTCAATGCGATCCGCCAAGACGGTTAGCTCACGCCCCGTCTCGCGGCCGACGGCTTGCAAAAACGCCGCCTTTCGCTTGTCGCTCTCGATCAAATACACCTCACCGTGAAAACCGGCCAACGCCGCAACTGCGCCCGGAAAGCCCGCGCCAGAGCCAAGATCGACCCAATTGCGCGCCGTTTCGGGGATGAGGGGCATTAATTGCAGCGAGTCCGCGAAATGCCGCTGCCATATATGGTCTATCGTCGAGGGGCCGACGAGATTAATTTTCTGCTGCCACTTGCGTAATAGCGCCTCATAAGCCGTTAGGCGCGCAAGTGTTTCACGTGAAACATTGAATTCAGACTGAAACGCGCGGACATCCATCGGGTTTACTCAGCCGCCAGCGCCGCTTTCTTTGCAATATGCAAGAGCTGTGTAAGGGCGGCCGGCGTCATGCCGTCAATTCTGGCTGCTTGCCCCAATGTAACGGGCCGCGTCGCCTCTAGTTTTTGCCTTATTTCCGTTGCTAAACCCGGTTGCGCCATATAATCGATGTCACTCGGCAGAACAAAATTCTCATCGCGGCGGAAAGCGGCAATATCGGCATCTTGACGGTCAAGATAGCCAGCATATTGTGCATCCGTCTCGATTTGGCTTCGAATTGGCTCCGGCCACGCCGCAATTTCAGGCCAAATCGCCATCATAGTGTCAAAATCTATCTGCGGATGCGCCAACAAATCAAACAAATTGCGCCTTACGCCATCAGCATTCAGCATCAAGCCATATTGCGCCGCCTGATTGGGCGTCATATTAAGCCGGCTCGCAACCGCGCGCGCTGCCTCGAGATCCCGCATTTTTGCTTGAAACGCCTGCGCCCGCGTAGCCCCAACCAAACCAACCGCAATTCCCTTTGGGGTCAAGCGCTGATCGGCATTATCGGCCCGCAGGCTCAACCGATATTCTGCCCGGGCGGTGAACATGCGATAGGGTTCGCTCACCCCTTTCGTCACCAAGTCATCAATCATAACGCCCAAATAGGCCTCGGCCCGATCAAAATAGACCGGATCTTGGTCACCAGCCCGCCGCGCCGCATTCAGGCCCGCAATCAAGCCCTGCCCGCCAGCCTCTTCATATCCCGTCGTGCCATTGATTTGACCAGCAAGAAAAAGGCCTGGCACTTTCTTGCTTTCGAGATTGGGTAATAATTCCCGCGGATCAACGTAATCATATTCAATCGCATAGCCTGGGCGGATGATTCGCACCTTCTCTAGCCCGGGAATGGTTCGAATAAAGGCATCCTGCAAGCCACTCGGCAGCGAGGTTGAAATGCCATTCGGGTAAACAGTATCGTCATCCAGCCCCTCCGGCTCGAGAAAAATCTGATGCCGCATCCGATCTGGAAAGCGGACGACCTTATCTTCAATCGAGGGGCAATAACGCGGCCCGACGCCTGCAATTTGGCCAGAATAAACCGGCGATTTCGAAACATTGGCAGCGATCAGCGCAATTGTTTCCTCAGTCGTGCCCGTGATATGGCAAACCGTCTGCGGTGTCGTAATTTCCGTCGTCAGGAATGAGAACGGCACTGGCGGCTGATCCCCCGGCTGCTCCTCCAAGCGCTCATAAGCGATGGTTTTGCCATCGAGCCGCGCTGGCGTTCCGGTTTTCAACCGACCCAGCTTTAGGTCTAAACCATAGAGCCGCTGCGACAAACGCCGCGCCGGCGCCTCACCATGGCGGCCAGCCGGAATACGCTCCTCGCCAATGTGAATAAGCCCATCCAAAAATGTTCCCGTGGTTAAAACCACGGCGCCAGCGCGCAACTTATGACCCTCGGCGGTCTCAACCCCCACAACGCGGCCATCTTGCACGATAATATCCTCAACCGCCGCGGCCAAAACCGACAGGCCTTCACTATCGGCAATGGCGGTTTGCATGGCCTGGCGGTATAATTTGCGATCAGCTTGCGCTCGCGGCCCACGCACTGCGGGTCCTTTTCGGCGGTTTAAAAGCCGAAACTGGATACCAGCGCGGTCCGCCACCCGCCCCATATAGCCATCTAGGGCATCAATTTCTCGCACCAAATGCCCCTTTCCGACACCGCCAATCGCAGGATTACAGGACATTTCACCAATGGTCTCAATTTTATGGGTCACCAACAGTGTTTTGGCGCCACTGCGCGCCGCCGCCCCCGCAGCTTCGCAACCCGCATGGCCGCCACCAATCACGATAACGTCCCACAGCTGTTGTGCCGCCGCATTAGGCTCTAGCCCGAGGATCAATGCTTCATTCATGGATCGCTTTTACTGCTTAGCTGTTGTGGGAGCAAGACCCGCCAGCGCAAAATTCACCCGCCAGTGTTTCACGTGAAACATTTTACTTGGTTTTATTTACCAATGCAAAAATCGGCGAAAACAATATCAAGCAAGGCCTCAATATCGACCTGCCCCGTTATCCGGCCTAAAGCGCGACTGGCGAGGCGCAAATCCTCAGCCGCCAATTCCAACGCCCGATGCCGTATTGCGTCAGCTGTTTGTAAATAAGATAAGGCCTCTTCCAGCGCCGCGCGATGTCGGGCGCGCGTCAAAGCCGGCTGTTCGGCGAGCCCAAATCGCTCGCCCAAGATCGCCGTGAGAATGGCTTGAAACGCTTCGACCCCTTGCCCCGTCAGAGCCGACAAAGCTATCGGCCGCACGCCATCGGGTAACGCGGCCGCCGCCGGCCCAAGATCTGCCTTATTAGCGAGACAAAAATCACCGGCAATCAATAAATCAACGGCATCGCCAGGGGGCGCATCAGGGGCGATCACGAGCAGGCGGATATCCGCCTCCTCGGCTCGCCGCCTAGCCCGCGCCACGCCTTGCATCTCAATATCATCGCCCGACTGGCGCAACCCAGCCGTATCGGCAATCGTGACGGGCACACCCGCCATTACCAGAGACACCTCAACGACGTCCCTGGTGGTGCCCGCTTGCGGCGAAACAATAGCCGCGTCCCTTTTTGCTAATATATTGATAATGCTAGACTTTCCGGCGTTTGGGCTTCCGATAATAGCAACCGACACGCCGGCGCGCAGACGTTCGCCTCGTTGATCAGCAAGGTGGTCGGCAATTTCTTCCGCCAGCCCCTCGAGACCGGCGAGCGCACCCTGGCCCAGCCCGCCGGGCAAATCTTCATCGGCAAATTCAATGTCGGCCTCGAGATGCGCCAGTGCCGTTTTAATGCGGTCACGCCAACCATTATATAGAACGCCAAGAGCCCCGCGCATCTGCCGCAACGCTTGTTGTTGTTGCGCGCTGGTCTCGGCATCGATCAAATCGCCAATGGCTTCGGCGGCGGTCAAATCGAGCCGGCCATTGACCACCGCGCGCCGCGTGAATTCACCAGCCTCGGCCGGGCGCAAGCCTTTGATGCCGGCCAACGCTGTCAAAATACTGTCAATAACAGCAAGGCCGCCATGGGCATGGATCTCGACGCAGTCCTCGCCAGTAAAGCTATGCGGGCCGGGCATCCACAAAACCAATGCGTGGTCGAGCTCGCGCCCCGTTTCGGGGCAGAGCAACGGCCGCACCCGCGCCTCGCGCGCCACTGGCAACGGCTTTTGCGTCAACGCCTTCAGCGCGTCACCAGCCCGAGCGCCACTTAAACGGATAACAGCTAGAGCTGATCGTCCTACTGGTGTTGCGAGAGCATAAATTGTCATTGGCCGTTTCACCCGCCACATAAATTAGTTCGTTTTGCCGCGTTTCCCGCCAACCGGAAATCGACTAGCCTCTTTACCATGCCTTCGGAAAATCTTCTACGCTTTGAAACCAGTCCCTATCTTCTGCAACATGCAGATAATCCTGTGCATTGGACGGGGTGGAATGCGGCCGCCCTCGAGGAGGCGCGGACGCGAGGACTGCCGATCTTATTGTCGATCGGCTATGCCGCCTGCCACTGGTGCCACGTCATGGCGCATGAGAGCTTTGAAGATGACGACGTCGCGGCGGTGATGAATGAACATTTTGTCTGCGTCAAGGTTGATCGCGAGGAGCGCCCCGATATTGACGATATTTACATGACGGCGCTTTCAATGATGGGCGAACAAGGGGGCTGGCCACTGACAATGTTCCTCGACCATAGCGGCCGGCCCTTTTGGGGCGGCACGTATTTTCCGAAAACACCGGCCTATGGGCGGCCCGGCTTCTTCCAGTTGCTTCAGCAAATTTCCGAAGCCTATCAAAAGGGCGATCCACAGATTGAAACCAATATGCGCGCCCTGAAAGACGGGCTGACCGCGCAAGCCACCCGCGATGCCGCCGGCGATTACCCGCCCGACCTCCCGGGGCGTGCGCTCCGCAGCATCACTGCACATATTGACGAAACCCATGGCGGCATGGGTGGCGCGCCGCAATTTCCACAACCCGTGCTCTATCGCTTTTTGCTCGACCAGGCGCATATTGAGAGAGACAAGCTGGCGTCATCGCGCGTCCTGCACACGCTTTCACAAATTTGTCAGGGCGGTATTTATGACCACCTCGGGGGCGGCTTTTCTCGCTATACCGTTGATGCCGCTTGGTTAATCCCACATTTCGAAAAAATGCTCTATGATAATGGGCTGCTGCTGAGCTGGTTAGCGCAAGCCTGGCGCATCACGAAAAACCCGCTATATGCCCGCCGCATTGAAGAAACCGTAACATGGCTGACGCGCGAGATGTTATTGCAGCCTGGCTATTTCGCCGCCAGCCTCGACGCAGATAGCGAGGACGAGGAAGGCAAATATTATGTTTGGTCGTGGGACGAGCTGGGTCACATTCTCGGGCAAGATCGGGAAACCTTCGCCGCGGCCTATGGGTGTAGCCGAAATGGACAGTTCGAAGGCAATAATATCCCGAACCGCCTTGGCCAAGATGAAACCGACAGCGACCATCTCAAAGCTTTGCGGGCGCAGCTCCTTGCTACGCGGACGCGTCGGATACCGCCCGGGCAGGACGATAAGGTGCTCGCGGATTGGAACGGTTTGTTAATCGCCGGGCTATGTGAAGCCGCCATTGTTATGGATCGCGCCGATTGGCTGGCGCTAGCAGAGCGCGCTTTTGCCGCCATCGTGTCCGACCTTTCCGAAGGCGACGGGCTGGTACATAGCGTGCGCGGCGACAATCGCATGCCGCTCGGATTGGGCGAAGATCTCGTGCTGATGAGCGATGCGGCGCTGCACCTCTATAGCGCCACTGGCCAACGCGATTACTTGACACAGTCTGAAGCCTGGATGGCGCATCTCGAGAAGGCGCACGCCTGCCGTGGCGGCTATAGTTCAGCGGCCGCAACACAAAACGACATTTTGGTTCATAACCGCCCTATTTTTGATAATGCCATGCCGAGCCTCAACGGCTCCGCCCTCTTGGTTCTCGCCAAGCTAGCGCATGTGACGGGGGCGCGGGCTTATTATGACCGTGCCGCTAACCTAAGGCAGAATTTTAGCGGCCTCCTGCCGCGCTCTTACATTCAAATGCCGCGCTTTCTCGGCGCCGCAAGACTTCTCGATAACGCCATAACAGCCGTTATTATAACCGATGATTTTGACAATCCCGATTACCGCGCGCTTTACCGCCTTCTTGCCGAAGCCTGTGGTCCCGACATGCTGATCCTTCCTAGCCTTGAAAACGCTTCCGCCTTATCGACGACGCATCCCGCCCATGGCAAGACCCGGCTGGACGATAGGCCGACGGTTTATCTCTGCCCGACGGGGGCGTGCCTAGCGCCCGTCAACTCAATTCTGGCCTTGAAAGAGCAGCTTTCCAGACTTAACCTATCGTCATCTTGATCGGAGGATACGCATGACCCAGATGAAAATTGAGACCAAAGACGGAAGTTTTAATGGCTATTTGGCCTTGCCCGAAACAGGCAGCGGCCCAGGCGTCGTCGTGGTGCAAGAGATTTTCGGCGTCAATGCTAATATGCGCGGCATCGCCGATTGGCTCGCCGGCCAAGGTTATGTGGCGCTCTGCCCCGATATGTTTTGGCGCATTGAGCCAGGTATTGAGCTGACGGACAAGTCTGAGGCCGAATGGCAGAAAGCCTTTGAGCTGTACGGAAAATTTGATGCCGATGCCGGCGCCCGCGATCTACAAGCCGCCATTACCAGCCTCCGCAACCATTCTGCTTGCAGCGGAAAAGTTGGGGTTATGGGGTTCTGTCTTGGCGGCAAGCTTGCCTATATGTCGGCCTGCCGTACCGACGCCGATGCCGCAATCGGCTATTACGGCGTTGGCATTGAGGACATGCTTGATGAGGCCAGCAACATAAAGGCGCCGCTGATGTTACACATTGCCGGCCTCGATCAATTCTGCCCGCCGGAGGCTCAGGGCGCCATCGAAAACGGGCTTGGCGGCCATGGCCAGATCACAATCCATATTTACCCCGATGACGATCATGCCTTCGCCCGCGAAGGCGGAGAGCATTACAGCGCGCAAGCCGCCTCAGTTGCCAATCAACGGAGCTTAGATTTGCTCTCAAGCGCTTTATCAGGGGCGTAAACTTACGTATTCATCGAGTCGAAGAACTCGGCATTCACTTTCGTCTGCTTCAACTTATCGAGTAAGAACTCGATCGCATCGACCGTACCCATCGGGTTGAGAATCCGGCGTAAGACATAAATTTTGCTCAAGGTAGCGCGCTCAACCAGCAGCTCTTCTTTCCGCGTGCCCGACTTCATAATATCAATAGCAGGGAAGACGCGCTTATCTGCGACTTTGCGGTCAAGCACGATTTCTGAGTTACCGGTACCTTTAAACTCTTCGAAAATAACTTCGTCCATCCGACTACCGGTTTCAATCAGAGCGGTGGAGATAATTGTGAGCGAGCCGCCTTCCTCAATATTCCGCGCCGCGCCGAAAAAGCGCTTCGGCCGCTGCAAGGCATTGGCATCAACACCGCCCGTGAGAACCTTGCCCGAAGACGGCACCACCGTATTATAGGCACGGCCCAAGCGGGTAATACTGTCGAGCAAAATCACGACATCTCGGCCGTGCTCGACCAAGCGTTTAGCTTTTTCGATCACCATCTCGGCGACCTGCACGTGACGCGTTGCTGGCTCGTCAAAAGTTGAAGACACAACCTCGCCGCGCACACTGCGCTGCATATCGGTTACTTCTTCTGGCCGCTCATCAATCAATAATACGATGAGATAACATTCTGGATGATTTTCCGCGATCGACTTGGCAATGCTCTGTAATAAGACTGTCTTACCTGTCCGCGGCGGCGCTACGATCAGCGCCCGCTGACCTTTCCCGAGCGGCGCAACAATATCGATCACGCGGCTCGACATATTCTTGCTTTCCGGATCCTGAATTTCCATTTTAAAATGCTCATCAGGATAGAGCGGCGTGAGGTTATCGAAATGTACCTTTTGCCTTGCTTTATCGGGGTCTTCAAAATTAATTTTATTGACCTTCACCAGGGCAAAATAGCGCTCACCATCGCGCGGCGAACGAATGTCGCCCTCGATCGTATCACCAGTGCGTAAACCAAAGCGGCGAATTTGCGACGGGCTAACGTAAATATCATCTGGTCCTGGTAGATAATTCGCATCTGGCGAACGCAAAAATCCGAAACCGTCCTGTAGAACCTCAACAACCCCTTCGCCGATAATCTCAACACCATCGTCAGCGTATTTTTTCAAAATCGCGAACATCATATCTTGCTTCAGCATTGATGACGCGTTTTCGATCTCGCTGGCCTCGGCAATAGCAAGAAGATCCGTTGGCGTTTTTTGTTTGAGATCTTGAAGTCTAACCTGTTTCATAATGTCACCGGAGAAGAAGCGTCTAAAAGCGCTACATTTTTAAGGGAGGGACGTGAAGCGCGGGATTGAGCGCTACTCATCGTGTTATAGCAGAAAAAAGCGCATCGTCTAGGGGTACAGCGGGGTCAGACAGGCCTGACAATAACCATAATTACAATAATAATGGTTAAAATCGGGCCTATTTCATTGATTTTTCGATAAAATTTACTTGTTTTTGTATTTTCCCCAGCGCTCAAGCGTTTGTGTGTGCGGGTCAAATAGATGTGAAAGCCGGTTAATGCCAAAACGCAGGCAAGTTTGACATAAAACCAATACGCGGCGCCTTCCCAAAAGCCAGGTCGCAACACCAATAAAATTGCAAACAACCAAGCGGCCATCATCGCCGGATTCATAATAATTTTGATTAGCTTGGCTTCCATAACACAAAAAACATCCGCGTCTTTGCCGCTTTCCAGGGCTTCGCAATGATAAACAAAAAGCCGCGGTAGATAATATATCCCCGCCATCCAGAAAAGAACGAAAATGACGTGAAAGGCAATAAACCAGCGCTCATAGGACAGCAAAAATTCCATCATTCTCCCCGAGATCGCAGATAATTAACCAAATAAGCGACATGCTCTGGCGGCGTTTGCGGCACAATGCCATGCCCTAAATTAAAAATATGCCGGCGGTGGCGCAAGCTGTCACAAATACGATCAATCGCCTTTGTGAGTTGATCGCCGCCCTTGACCAAGATCTCTGGATCCAAGTTCCCTTGAATAATAACATCTTCATCTAAGCCATCAGCAAGCCCAGCCAAATCAACATGCTGATCGACCGATAAGGCATTAATCATCGTTTCACGCGCATATTTAGCAAGGTCATATTGCGCTGCCCGCGGAAATCCAATAATCGGTACATCGACACCGCGATCCCGCAAGCCGGCAACTATTCTTCGCACCGGTGCAATACAGACATCGACAAAATCTTGTCCTGCTAGACTTTGCGCCCAACTCTCAAAAATTTGCAAACATTGCGCGCCGTTCTTAACCTGCGCTTCAAGATAGTGAATGCTTTGCTCGGTCAGCAGATCAATTATCGCCATAAAAGCTGCTCGATCTTGCGCCAAAAGCTGTTTGGCTGGTGCTTGATCGGGGGTCCCGCGACCAGCGATCATATAACTCGCAACCGTCCACGGCGCACCCGCAAATCCAATCAGAGCAACCTCTTTTGGAAGCGATTGGCGCAAACGAGAAATGGTCTGATAAACTGGTGCTAAGGTCGTATCGAAACCGTCGAGAGAAAGCTTGTCTGGATTGCTAATTGGCTCTAACCGCGGCCCTTCGCCCTCAGCAAACCATAGCTTTTGCCCAAGCGCTTGTGGCAATAATAAAATATCAGCAAAGACGATCGAGGCATCAAAACCATAGCGCCTGATTGGCTGTAACGTTACTTCCTCAGCTAAATCCGATCGATAACAAAGATCTAGAAAAGATCCAGCTTGTAACCGCGTCGCACGATATTCAGGCAGATAACGGCCTGCCTGTCGCATTAACCAAATTGGCGGTACAGCCATAGGTTTGCGTGAAGCGAAGAGGGAGAGAAATTTTCCAGTCATTTATTAAATATATAAAAGGTAGTGGTTGATGTTGTTAACCCGATCTGGTGTGGATTAAACGACATAGCATATCTTGTGCACATCGACACGATCTGTTTTTCACAGCTGTGGGTTATGTGGGTAAAAAAAATACGCGGCATAATAGCAGAACAAAAACGCTAACCAATTGAATAAGAATAATAAATACAAGCTGTTGATATCTGAACCTATGTGTATAAAACGACAAAGGTAAAGAGATTTGCAGAATTCTTGTTTTCAACAGCGCCCGAGCGGGATTTATTAAATGGCTGCAAACCACCTAGCAAAAAAATGCGAAACGGGGACAAATTTGCCCTCTTGTCTTGGCGGGCGGATATATCCACTCTATTAACATTATCCACAGACCGAAGAGAGATTTTAAAGCCCGTGCCGACGCGTAATTTTCACCTACATCTTATTTCCGATAGTACGGGCGAAACCGTTAACGCGCTGGCGCGCGCGGTCTGCGCGCAATTCGAGGGCATTAAGCCGATTGAGCATATTTATGGTCTGGTGCGTAGCGAAAAACAGCTCGAGCGAACGCTGACCAATATTGATCTTTATCCGGGGCCCGTTTTTTTCTCAATCATCAACCCTGAGTTGCGCGAGCGGCTTGAGGCGACCTGTCGGAAATTGCATATGCCGTGTTTTTCCGTGCTCGATCCTTTTATTACACCAATGGCGAATTTCTTGAATTTGAGCATAAGCGGCAAGGCCGGCTCGAAACAAAATATGGATAGCGAATATTTCAAGCGGATCGCCGCCTTGAATTACACCATGATGCATGATGATGGGCAAAGCCAAGGCGATCTAAATGATGCAGATATTATTTTAACGGGGGTCAGCCGAACATCGAAAACACCGACCTGTATGTATCTCGCCAATCGCGGATTTAAAGCCGCTAATGTGCCGCTCGTCCCAGGTATTGATCCGCCGGCTGAACTGCTGGCCGTTACCAAGCCGTTAGTGGTCGGCCTGACGACCTCAATCGAGCGGTTGCGCCAGGTTCGAAAAAATCGGCTCTTGAGCCTGAATGAAGAGACAGAGACAGACTATGTTGATCCCGAAACCGTACAGCGTGAAATTACGCAAGCGCGGCGCTTATGCGCGCGCAAGGGCTGGCCAGTGATCGACGTGACCCGTAGATCGATCGAGGAGGTTGCCGCGGCGGTGATGAATTTGCATCAGCAATATTTAGATCAATCGCTCGGGGGCGATGGCCGATGAGAGGGGCGGCAGAGAACGTGGTATCGCGAAGGCTTATTTTAGCGTCTGCCAGCATATCGCGGGCTACGATTTTGCGTCAGGCCGGCATTGCTTTTGAGGTTCGGGTGTCTGGCGTCGACGAGGACGCCATCAAGGCCGGTCATGCGGGGTCCGATGCGGCGCTGGTTTTGGCGTTGGCGAAAGCCAAGGCTCTGGCGGTGCCCGTAGGAGATGATGAGATCGTCATTGGCGCCGATCAAATCATGGTTTGTCAGGGTCGGCGTTATGATAAGCCCGCTTCCATGCTGGTGGCGCGGGAAACTTTACGATCCTTGTCGGGGCGAACGCATTATCTGGTCAATGGCATTAGTCTCTGCACCAGCGCCGGCGAAATTTGGAACTATAGTAATCAAATCGCTTTAACGGTGCGCGATTTATCGGAAGATTTTCTAGATGCTTATTTAGCGCATGAGGGCGACAGCATCCTATCCTCGGTTGGCTGCTATCGCTTAGAGGCACTGGGGGCACAGCTCTTCACCGAAATCTCGGGCGATTATTTCTCCATTCTAGGGCTTCCGCTGTTGCCGGTTTTGCACGAGCTGAGGCGGTTATCGGTGGTGCCATCATGACGGCGAAGCTCGGGGTAATTGGTTGGCCGGTCGCACATTCGCGCTCGCCTTTGATACATAATTACTGGATCGAGAAACATACTATATCGGCGGTTTACGATCGTGCGGCGATTTCACCGGAAGAGGATTTTGCAACCGCCTTGGGGCGGCTACGTGATCAGGGGTGGATCGGCGCCAATGTGACTGTGCCGCATAAAGAGCGAGCCCTAGCCTATGCCGATACGGCGAGCGAGCGAGCACAGCGCCTTGGCGCTGCCAATATTCTCGCATTCTCCGATGCGGGCGTTCATGCCGATAATTCCGACGGCTATGGTTTTGTCGCGGCGCTACAGCAAAATCTTGGTAAGCGGGCTTGGGCCGATGAGGCCGTCTATATTCTCGGCGCCGGTGGCGCGGCGCGGGCTATTTTGGGCGCCGTGATTGATGCTGGCGCGCCTGAGATTTTTATCAGCAATCGAAACCGCGACAGGGCGGAGAAGCTCGCAGCACTTGCCGTCGGCTCGCGCAGTGTGGTGACCATCATTGATTGGGAGGCGCGCGCACAAGCCTTGCCGCGGACCAAGCTTTTGGTCAACACGACCAGCCTAGGCATGGCAGGCCAACCTCCACTCGCGCTGTCATTAGAGGGTTTTCGCGGTGTTGTTTTTGACATTGTTTATTCGCCACTCGCCACGCCGCTTTTATCCGCGGCGCGCGCCGGGGGGTTGGTCACTGTAGACGGGCTGGACATGCTGTTGCACCAAGCGGTCCCCGCATTTGAGCTTTGGTTTGGTGTGCGCCCCGAGGTTGATGCCGGACTGCGCGCCTTGCTGGTTGCCGATATTGAAAAGGGGACATGAGATGCTGTTAATCGGGTTGACCGGATCAATCGGCATGGGGAAATCCCAAACCGCGCGCCTGTTCGAAGAGTATGGCGTACCGATTTATGACGCTGATGCCACGGTGCATAGCTTATATGGCAAGGGCGGCGACGCCGTGGCGCCCGTTGGCGCGCTTTTCCCTGATGTAATTGTTGATGGCGCGATCGATCGCGTCAAATTATCAGCGCATGTGGTCAATGATGCCGCGGCGCTAAAAAAATTAGAGGCCGTCGTTCATCCTCTGGCGGGTCAGGCGCAATTACAGTTTTTGCGCCATCATCTGGACAAGGGGACGCCGGCTGTTGTTCTCGATATTCCGTTGTTGCTAGAAACTGGCGCCCAAGATCGCGTCGATGTTGTTGTCTTGGTCAGTGCGCCGTTTGAAATTCAGCGGCAACGTGTCTTGGCGCGCCCGAATATGACGGAAGAAAAATTCAACGCCATTGTTGCCAAGCAAATGCCCGACGCCGAGAAACGTCAACATGCCGAGTTTATTGTTGATAGCTCGATCTCAGTTGATGACGCGCGGCGGCAGGTGGGCGATATTTTACAGGCGCTAGACGGGCGAGACGGTATGGCCTTGGCGCAACGGCTGAAGCCAAGCTGATTTTATAAAGGGACACAGCATGCGGCATGTTATTCTCGATACTGAAACGACCGGCCTCGATCCGCGGACTGGCGATCGGATTATCGAGATCGGCGGCGTAGAGCTGTTGAACCTAAAGCCGACGGGGCGGGTCTATCAAAGCTATCTCGATCCCGAGCGGCCCAATAGCGAAAAATCGATCGAGGTCACCGGCCTTACCGACGATAAATTAGCTGGGCAACCGAAATTCTTGGACATTGTTGATGAGTTCTTAAATTTTATCGGCGACGATCTGATGGTTTTTCACAACGCCGAATTTGATGTGAAGTTTATCAATGCCGAGCTGGAGCGGATTGGGCGGGCGCCACTGCCGCGGGGGCAGGTGATTGATACTTTGGCGATGGCGCGGAAGAAATTTCCCGGCGCGCCCGCGAGTTTGGACGCGCTCTGTCGGCGCTTCAAGGTGGATAACTCGTCGCGCGAGAAACACGGCGCGCTTCTCGATTCTGAATTGCTGGCCGAGGTTTATCTTAATTTAATGGGCGGCGATCAGCCTGACTTTATTTATGACCCTGAAGCGGAGGGGCCGGCTTTGACGCAGCCCGCGGGTGGGCAGGCGACACGCGCGCCGCGCCCGCAACGCGCCACTCCCTTGCCATCGCGCATTACCGAGGCCGAGCGGGCGGCGCATGACGCCTTTTTATCGAGTTTGCCGGTATCGGCAATGTGGCGCCATTAGCTCAGGCTTCGCGCTTAATTGGGTTTGTTTTCACCGGTAGGGGCTTGGCTGTCTTGGCCGTTGCGCGCCTCCATATTGCGTCGATACAGATCGACGAAATCAATCGGATCGAGGAGCAGAGGTGGATAGCCGCCATCGCGTGTGGCATCAGCAAGAACGCGCCGGGCAAAGGGGAAGAGTTGGCGCGGTGCCTCGATCAGTAAAACCGGATGCAGCGATTCTTGCGGAATATTTTCCACACGGAAAACGCCGCAATAGGTGAGCTCAACCAAAAAGGAGACCTCGTCGCCGCGTTTGGTTTCAATTTTAAAGGCGAGGCCGACTTCATATTCAGTTTCATTGAGTTGCTGAACATTAACATTGGCATTGACGGAAATATTTTGCTGCCCGTCGCCCGCCCGCAGGCTGTCGGGAGCATTTGGATTCTCAAATGAGAGATCTTTCACATATTGTGCGAGCACCTGCAAACTCGCGCCCGCCGGCCCGTCTTGGGATACGCCCGAGGTTGGGTTGTTGTTTTCTTCACTCATGACTGTCTCCTTGTTGTGGCTGTGTCATAGCACTCTTGGCAGAGGCCTTAAAGTTTTAATGCTGATTGTCTTTTGGGTCGTTTTCGACGCGGTATTCACCCTCGATAACGGACGGATTGCTGGGCTGGGAGCGGTTTTGCGCCCCGGCTTGGGGCTGGGCGCTATAGGTAAAAAATTGCGGCCGCATATGTCGCAAAACGGCAATGACCAAAACCAATCGGCCCAATTCGGTAAATAGCATGAGCCCGAGCAGATCGGTGATAAACCCAGGTAAAACAAGCAAAAAACCGCCAATAATAACGAGCACGCCGGTCAGCAACTCTTTCACCGGCGGTTTGCCGATCATGATCGATTGTTGTGCCTTTAAAATAGCGCCGACGCCGTGGCGGCGTAAGATAAACAGGCCGAGCATAGCCGAAACAATGCAAAGCACGACAATTGAGCCACCGCCAAGGCGCTCACCCAAAGCGGCAAAGAGGTAGATTTCAGCCAAAGGCAGGCCAATTAAAATAAATATCGGCAGAACGGACATTTACAAAATTATTCCTATATTTAAACTACATATATAGCAGAACTCGAGCAGGCTCAAAAATGATTTACCGCTAATGATAGCGGGGCGATGCTTGCCGATTGGTTAATTTCTTGACAGGGGGCCTCCCATCGATCCGCTCAATCTTATTCTTTTAATCGTTGTTGGCCTGATTTTTTATCGCCTGCGCAGCCTTTTGGGGTCACGCAATGACGATGACGCGCCGCGTAGCCCCGACCGCTTCGGCTATGACCCAGGCGCCTTTGGCGAGCAGGCGCCGCGCAAAGCTCAACCGCAATTGCGGGTTGTCAGCGCCGCGGAGCCGGTTGAAGACGATGGCCCTGTAGTTGGCGTAGCGCGGTATAAGGAGCTTGATCCGAATTTTGATGAGGCGGGATTTCTTGATGGTGCCCAGCGGGCATATGAAATGATTTTAATGGCGTTTGCGGCAGGCGATAAAGACCAGCTACAGCCGCTTTTGAGCGAACCGGTTTATCAAGGCTTTGCCGCTGAAATCGAGGCGCGGGAAGCGCGGGGCGAGACGCTGCAGACTGAAATTACCCGCATGGCTAAGCCTGTGATTGACGAGTTGGTTTGCGACCAAGGCCTTGCGCGCATCACCGTGCGCTTCGTTGCTCACATCAAGACCACAATGGCTGAGGAAGATACGGCGCAGCCGGAACGGACTGAAGATTTGTGGACATTTGAGCGCCCCGTTGCGGATAGCAACCCCAATTGGCGGTTGACGGCAACCCAGACGGTCTAAAGGCGTGGGACGCAAAGCGCCGCCAACCGACGACGATGCCCGCATCTGGGAGAAGCTGACCGAGACCGTTCGTCCGCTCAGCGGAAGACAAAATCGCGCCACCCGCCGGATCAAACCGCCCGCGCCAGGGGGGCGGCCGGTGGAAGAAAAGCTCTCCGAACAACCGATCCCAGTATCGGCGCCGCAGCGCGCGGCGCGGGACCTGGCGCCAAGCCGGCTTGATCCGAATGAAACGCGCAAAATTCGCCGTGGCCATCGCGACATTGAGGCCCGGCTGGATTTACATGGCTCAACGGCGGCCGCAGCACACCGCCGCTTGGTGCAATTTATCGAGAGCGCCCAAGCCAAGCGCCTTACATGGGTCATTGTGATTACGGGTAAGGGCGTTGGGGGCAAGGGGGTTTTGCGCCAATCCGTTCCCGAGTGGTTGTCGACGCCGCCACTGAAATCAAAAATAGTGGGGTTCGAAACCGCCCAGCCAGCGCATGGCGGTGGCGGTGCGCTCTATGTACGCTTGCGCCGCAAAAGCTGATATTCTGACTGGAGATATCGCGCGGTTCCTGTTAAGAACTACGGAATTGACAAGGGATTGGATGAGCCATGCAAAGATCAGCGAGTTTGCAACGCAAGACCAAAGAGACCACGATTGAGGTTAGCCTCAATCTTGACGGCACGGGTCAATATGAGATTTCGACGGGGATTGGCTTTCTTGATCATATGCTGGAACAGCTGTCGCGCCACTCGCTGATTGACTTAACCGTCAAGGCCTCGGGAGATTTGCACATTGATTACCACCACACAACGGAAGACACAGGTATCGTTATTGGACAATGCGTGCTGCAAGCGCTTGGCGATTTTAAAGGCCTGACGCGATATGGCTCAGCGCTGATCCCGATGGACGAGACTTTGAGCCGGGTTGCGCTCGATGTGTCGCAACGCCCTTATCTGATCTGGCGGGTTAATTTTACCAAGCCAAAGCTGGGCGATATGGACACTGAGCTATTTAAAGAGTGGTTTCAGGCCTTCGCACAAAGTGCAGGCATAACGCTGCATGTCGAAAATCTCTATGGTGAAAATAATCACCATATTATTGAGAGCTGTTTCAAAGCCCTGGCGCGCGCTTTGCGGCAAGCGATCGAAATTGATCCTCGTAAAGCAGACGATATTCCGTCAACCAAGGGCGTCTTGGGTAGCTAAGTCCATGTCCATCGCAATTATCGACTATGGTTCGGGCAATTTACGCTCGGCGGAAAAGGCATTTCAGGCCGCCGCTGACGGTCGCCGCGTGCAAGTGACCGCCGATCCAGACATTGTCGGGCAGGCAGAGCATATTGTTCTCCCTGGTGTTGGCGCCTTTGCCGATTGTATTGCAGGTTTGCGGGCCTTGCCCGGCATGCTCGAGGCGCTCGACATCGCCGTGGTCCGAGGTGGCGCCCCGTTTCTCGGAATTTGCGTCGGCATGCAATTGCTCTGCCGCACCGGCCTCGAAAATGGCAGGCATGATGGGCTTGGCTGGATCGATGGCGTGGTGGCCGCGATCCCCCCAAAAGCCAATGAAAAAATTCCGCATATGGGGTGGAACGAGTTGGTGCTTTGCGCCGCTCACCCTGTCACCGATGGTTTAGACGGTGCGCATATGTATTTTGTCCATAGCTATGCAGCACAACCCCAAGATGCGGCGTTGGTTTTTGCCACCACCGATTATGGCGACGGTTTTGCGTCGGTGATTGGCCGCGATAATATTATTGGCACGCAGTTTCACCCAGAAAAGAGCCAGCGCGCCGGGCGACATTTAATTGAAAACTTTTTGCGGTGGCGACCATGATTTTGTTTCCGGCGATCGATTTAAAACAGGGAAAATGCGTCCGCCTCGAACAAGGCGATATGGCGCGCGCCACGCAATTTAATGATGACCCTGCTGACCAAGCAAAAAAGTTTGCTGATATGGGGTTCTCGCATCTGCATATTGTTGATCTCGACGGCGCTTTTGCTGGCGTCCCGGTTAATGCTACTGCGGTGCAAGCCATTTGCGCCGCAAGCACAGCTTATAAACAATTGGGTGGCGGTATTCGCGATTTGGCGACCATCGAGCAATGGTTGAGCCATGGGCTTGATCGGGTGATTTTGGGAACCATCGCGGTGCGCGATCCAGACCTCGTGGCCGAGGCGTGTCGTTTGTTTCCCGGCCATGTCGCAGTAGGCATTGATGCCCGCGCGGGCCGAGTTGCGGTCGCTGGTTGGGCTGAAGAAAGCGAGCTAGCAGCGCAAGATCTGGCGCGCCGTTTCGAGGATTGCGGCGTCAGCGCCATTATTTTCACCGATATTGACCGCGACGGCCTGTTGTCGGGCGTTAATGTTGCCGCGACGGCGGCGCTCGCCGACGCGGTTTCCATTCCGATTATTGCCTCGGGCGGCCTGTCGGGTCTCGACGATATTAAGGCTTTGCTCGAGGTTGAGGCGCGCGGCGTCTGCGGCGCCATCTCGGGGCGAGCGCTTTACGACGGACGCCTCGATGCCGCTGCGGCACTCGCCTTGGACGGGGTAAACTGATGCTGAAGGCGCGCGTTATCCCTTGCCTCGATGTGCACGATGGACGGGTTGTGAAGGGCGTTAAATTTGTCGATCTTGTTGATGCTGGCGACCCTGTCGAGGCCGCCCGCGCCTATGATTTGGCGGGCGCCGATGAGCTGTGTTTTCTTGATATTAGCGCGTCGCATGAAAATCGCGGCACGCTGATCGATGTTGTTCGCCGCACCGCCGAGCAATGCTTTATGCCGCTGACCGTCGGCGGCGGCGTGCGCCGCGTCGAAGATGTCCGCGCCCTCTTATTGGCGGGCGCCGACAAGGTTTCGTTCAATACCGCGGCGGTTAATGATCCCGATGTTGTCGCC
>JAYODZ010000055.1:0-12088 GCA_038106515.1 Rhodobiaceae bacterium | reverse complement strand
GCGTGAGATAGCATGAATTACCGATAAACCCAATAGAAAATATGGAATTAAAAGGCATAAGGCGAGGGCGGCAAAATAGATTGACCAGGCGCCATCGAGGAAGAAGCTGAGAATAATGGAACCAACCAAAAGCGCGTCGAGAAAGGACGGCAGGCTCAGCCCATCATAATCCTGTTTTGGGCGCAGATTGAGCTTCGTCCATTCCGCCAGACGTTGCGCGAGCACCATGGTGGCGATCAGCGAAATCGCCCAGCTGGCGCCCGCGGTAACCAACATTGTCGCGACGATTACCTTCATAGCACCGGTTTCTAGCCCCAATTCGTCAAGCCCAAACAGCGCTGCCGTGGTTGGCTCGCTCGTTAAAAGCGAAATAAAAACAGCTGGCAAGCCGCCGTCTTCATGGGCAAAGCGCCCAAACATCAGGGAGGTTAACACCACGGCCATGCCAGTAACCCAAAGGATGAGTTTGTGGGCGGGGTAGAACTCGTAACTTTGCCGCGCGTCCACCGACGCCACGTCAGGCACGTCGCTTCGGATACGCGAGAGTAGGCTCAAGCGCGTCAACGCAAAGGCGGGCAGGGTAAAAAGCAACAGTGTCGTGACGGCCAACGGCCAGCCTATCAAAGTTGCCGCGAGCACTGCATAAAGGGCACCAGCTAATAATAAGGCGCTGGGTGAGGCTGTCAGACCAACATAAAAGAGTGGCAAGGGAGCGAGCGGTATCGTGACGATACCGAGGAACAATAACAGCGCAAAGACCGCGGCAATGATACTTCTTAAGGCAATAGCCGCGGTCATGCGAGAGCTGTCCGGATCTTAGTCGACGACATATGGCATAAGTGCCATATAGCGCGAGCGCTTGATGGCTTGCGCCAATTCGCGTTGTTTCTTAGCCGATACGGCGGTGATCCGGCGTGGAACGATTTTGCCCCGCTCGGATACATAGCGTTGCAGCAAACGCGTATCTTTATAATCAATGGTTGGCGCATTTTCGCCTGAAAAAGGGCAAGATTTACGGCGACGGCCAAAGGGGCGACGTGCTTGGCTCATGGTTACTCTCCTTCATCTGCAGATGAGGTGTCGTTATAGTCACGGCGTTCGGCGCGACGTTGTTCCTCACGATTTTTGTTTTTCATCGGTGACGATGGTCCCGTTTCATGCTCTTCGACGCGCAGCGTCATGTAACGCAGAACGTCATCATGCAAACTCAATTGGCGCTCGACTTCTGCAATAGCGTCGTGATTGGCGGTGATATTCAGCAGCGAATAATGGCCTTTCCGGTTTTTCTTGACCCGATAGGCGAGGCTGCGCAGGCCCCAATATTCGGCTTTACCAACCGAACCCTTATAGTCTTGAACAATTGACGTGATTTGTGATGTGATCGCTTCAACTTGCTGCTCAGAAATATCCTGACGCGCAATGAAGACATGCTCGTATAAAGCCATAGGCCTCTCTCCTTCTTTCAGATCCGGCGCTGAGCCTCCTGCGAGCCAGAACGGAGGCCCACAGTTGAACGCAAGAGCAGGGACAAGGGATCGCGCGCTAAACAGATAAATCTAGGAATTTAGCTGCTTTTTTTGCTCTCCGCCCCAATGGCGAAGTTATCCTTTCAGCCCCCAACCGGATGCGATGCCTGTCTTACACAAGATAGAATAACTTGGCAAGTTCGATTTACGCTGTTACATCCAGAGGCAATATGTCCAAAAATACGGATCAGGAGAAGGCGATGAGCAAGGCATGTGTGTTTCCCGGACAAGGTAGTCAAGCCGTGGGCATGGGGCGCGATTTGGCGGAAAACTTTCCAGAGGCGAGAGTTGTTTTTGAAGAAATCAATGCGGCGCTTGGCCAGAACCTGTCGCAGATTATGTGGGATGGGCCCGAGAGCGAATTAACGCTGACCGAAAATGCGCAACCAGCGCTGATGGCAGTGTCAATCGCCACGATGCGCGTTTTGGAGGCGCATGGGTTTCAGCTGGCTGACCAAGTGGGCTACGTCGCCGGCCACAGCTTAGGTGAATATTCGGCGCTGACTGCAAGCGGTGCCCTTGCGCTCAGCGATGCAGCCAAACTGCTGAAATTAAGGGGTCAGGCGATGCAACGTGCGGTGCCAGTTGGCGTTGGCGCCATGGCCGCAATTATGGGCTTAGATTTTGATGATTGCGCGGCGTTGGCTGCTGCCGCCAGTGATGGCGCGGATGTCTGTCAGGCCGCCAATGACAATGCCCCTGGACAAGTTGTTATTTCGGGCGCCGCCAGCGCTGTCGCGCGGGCGATTGAAATGGCAAAAGAAAAAGGTGCCAAGCGCGCCGTCGAGCTGCCTGTCAGCGCCCCCTTCCATTGTCAATTAATGGCGCCCGCCGCCGCGGCGATGCAAGCGGCTTTGGCCGATACCGCTATTTCGGCTCCGTGCGTGCCGCTGGTGGCCAATGTGACAGCTGAGCCGGTGACTGATCCTGCAGATATTCGCAAACTTCTGGTCGAGCAAGTGACGGGCCGCGTGCGTTGGCGAGAAAGCATGATCTGGATGGCCAATGCAGGCATCACAGACTTGATTGAAGTCGGGGCTGGCAAAGTTTTAACGGGCCTCGCCAAGCGCAATGATGAGCGATTACAAGCGATTTCCCTATCTTCGCTTGATGCTGTAAAAGGTTTTATCGAGACGCTTTAGGCGTTGAGAGGGGAGCACGGCAATGACGATGTTTGATTTAAGCGGCAAAACGGCCTTGGTCACGGGGGCATCAGGCGGTATTGGCCGCGAGATTGCGACTGCCTTGTATGCGGCCGGTGCCACTGTGGGGTTGGCGGGAACGCGCGAAGCGGTGCTTGCCGAGTTAGCATCTGTACTCGGCGATCGTGCGCATGTGCTGGTCGCTGATCTCTCGACTGAAACTGGGCCCGCCGATTTGATTTCCCGCGCCGAAGCAGCGCTGGGGAGTCTCGATATTCTGGTCAATAATGCAGGTATCACGAGCGACAATCTGGCCCTCCGCCTCAAGGATGAAGATTGGGATCGCGTGATCGCGGTGAATTTGACATCGACCTTCAAAATGTGCCGCGCGGCCGTCAAGGGCATGATGAAACGCCGTTTTGGTCGGATCATCAATATTACCTCCGTCGTCGGGGTAACTGGAAATCCAGGGCAAACCAATTATGCCGCCTCTAAGGCGGGCATGATCGGCATGACCAAATCACTGGCGCAAGAAATAGCGAGCCGTAATATTACGGCCAATTGCATCGCGCCTGGCTTTATTGCTACGCCCATGACCGACGCTCTGCCCGAGGAGCAGCGCGCCAATTTACTGCAATCGATCCCAGCTGGTCGCTTGGGTGAAGGGGCTGATATTGCGGCTGGCTGTGTTTATCTCGCAAGCGACAGTGCTGGCTATGTGACAGGGCAAACCCTTCACATTAACGGCGGAATGGCTATGATATAAAAAGCTCCGCATTTTAGGCCTTTCATTTGCTAGACAAGCCTGAAAAACGGTGTTAGAGACCCCCTAACATGGTGTGAGTGCCGTGTTTGGAGGGTAACGGCCACGAAATTTGTGGTCATCAGCATAAGGAAGATGAAATGAGCGATTCAGTTGTCGATCGGGTTAAGAAAATTGTCGTCGAAAACTTGGGCGTAGAGGCAGAAAAAGTCACGGAGAGCGCAAGCTTTATTGACGATCTTGGTGCCGACAGCCTCGATACTGTTGAACTGGTTATGGCGTTTGAAGAGGAATTCGACATTGAAATTCCAGACGATGCTGCTGAAACCATTCTGACCGTTGCTGACGCGGTTAAATTCATTTCAGAAAATTCCTAATGCGCTGCTCTCTTCGGGGAGCTGACATTAGATAGGACTGCAATGCGACGTGTCGTTATTACCGGCATAGGATCCGTGAACCCTCTCGGTGCTAATATCGAGAGTAGTTGGCAAAATCTGCTCGCCGGTAAATCGGCGGGGCGTCGCATCACGCATTTTGAGACGGAAGACCTGCCGTGCAAAATCGGGTGTCTGGTTCCGACCGAGGGTGATCTGGCTTTTAATGCCGATCATTATATGCCGCCTAAGGAACAAAAGCGGGTCGATAAGTTCATCGTCTTTGGTGTTGCTGCAGCCGATATGGCATTGGCTGATAGCGGCTATGTCGCTGAAACCGAAGAACAGCAAAATCGTACAGGCGTAATGATAGGCGCTGGTATAGGCGGTCTCAATGGTATCGTCGAAGGCGTCGAGACCTTACTCGAAAAGGGTGCTCGCCGCATCAGCCCATTTTTTATTCCCGGACAGTTGATCAATCTCGTCTCGGGGCATGTGTCGATTAATCATAATTTCCGTGGTCCCAACCATGCTGTTGTAACAGCTTGTTCGACGGGCGCACATGCGATCGGCGATGCGGCGCGGCTGATCGCGCTTGATGATGCTGATGTTATGTTGGCGGGCGGTGCAGAGTCCGCGATTGGCCGCTTGGGCTATGCCGGTTTTTCGGCCTGCCGCGCTCTATCAACTAATTTTAATGACACACCAGAGCGCGCATCGCGACCTTATGACCGTGATCGCGATGGCTTTGTCATGGGTGAGGGCGCCGGCGTCGTCGTCCTCGAAGAATATGAGCACGCGAAAAAGCGTGGGGCGCGTATTTATGGCGAAGTGATCGGCTATGGTCTGTCGGGCGACGCCTATCACATCACCTCGCCAGCGCCCGATGGCTCGGGCGGCTTTCGCGCCATGCAGGCGGCGGTAAAACGCGCGGGCATAGATCTATCTGAGATCGGTTATGTCAACGCCCACGGGACCTCGACGCCGGTCGGCGACGAAATTGAGTTGCGCGCTGTCGAGCGGCTGTTTGGTGCTGCGTCGGCGGGCTTGCAGATGTCGTCAACCAAATCCGCTATCGGGCATTTGCTTGGGGCGGCGGGTTCGGTAGAAGCTATTTTCTGTCTGCTGGCGATGCGCGACGGCATTTTGCCGCCAACAATTAATCTCGAGAACCCATCGGTTGAGACGGCCATAGACTTGATCCCGAACCAAGCTAAGGAAGCCAAGGTCTCGATTGCTCTGTCGAATTCATTCGGCTTTGGCGGCACCAACGCGTCGCTGATTTTCAAGGCGGTTGAGTGATCAAGACGGTTTGGTTGCGCCGCGTTCTGTTTGCCGGCCTCTGCCTCCTGCTTGTTTTATGCGGTTATAGCAGCGTTTATTTTATCCCGTTTTCGATTGGTGCCGATCAACGAGTTCTGGTTGAAGCTGGAAAACCGCTCCGCGTCATCGCGCGACAGCTGGAGACGCAAGGCGTCATCCGTTCGGCCGGCGTGTTTAGTTTGGTGACACGGGTGCGTGGGCTCGGCACCCAATTGCAGGCGGGCGAGTATGTTTTCTCGGGCCGTGTCTCCATGAACGATGTGGTCGACAAATTACGTCAGGGCGATGTGCATTTGCATGCCGTGACCATCCCCGAGGGGTTAACAAGCGCTCAAATTGTATCTCTGCTGCTTGCGTTGCCCATTCTTTCCGGCGCGGTTAGCGCTATTCCTCAAGAAGGCAGTCTTTTGCCCGAGACTTACCACGTGCCGCGTGGCGCTGACCGCATGGCCTTGTTGCGCGATATGCAAGCTGCCATGCGACGTTCTCTTGATGCCGCTTGGCGCGACCGGGCGGCCGACATTCCCCTCAACTCGCCCGAAGAGGCGGTTATTTTGGCGTCGATTGTTGAGAAAGAAACAGGTATTGCGGCGGAACGGGGTTTGGTGGCTTCGGTGTTTGTGAACCGCTTGCGCGCAAAAATGCGATTGCAGTCTGACCCGACAATTATTTACGGTTTAACGGGTGGCGAGCAGCCACTCGGGCGACCGATCCGCCGTAGCGAGATTGCCCGCGAGACGCCCTACAACACCTATGTCATCAAAGGTTTGCCACCCACCGCAATCGCGAACCCAGGGCAGGCGGCGTTGGCCGCCGTTCTTAATCCGCCGCAAACCGATTATTTGTTTTTTGTTGCCGATGGGCGTGGCGGGCATGTTTTTGCCAAAACCCTCGAGGAGCATAATGCAAATGTCCGTCGCTGGCGCTCGAATCGTTGATATATAGGTTTATGGCAGAGCGTCAGAAAGCAGATTTAAACATCCATCGTCGGGGCCTTATGCTGGTTCTGTCGTCGCCCTCGGGGGCTGGAAAGACGACCTTGTCGCGTGCGCTTTTAGCCGGTGACGATCAAATCGATATGTCAATTTCAGTAACCACCCGCCCACCGCGGCCTGGAGAACGCGAAGGCCATGATTATTACTTTGTCGATAATCAGGGCTTTGGCGAGATGCGTAATGCGGGCGATTTACTCGAATGGGCGAAAGTATTCGACCATTATTACGGCACACCGCGGGCGCCGGTCGAACAGGCCTTGGCGGAGGGGCGCGATATTTTGTTCGATATCGATTGGCAGGGCACGCAGCAATTGCTGGAGGCTGCTGCCGATGATTTAGTGCGGGTCTTTGTCTTGCCGCCATCGGCAGCGGAGTTGGAACGGCGTCTGTTGAACCGCGCGCAAGATAGCGCTGAGGTGGTCGCTCGGCGGATGTCAAAAGCGTCTGACGAAATCAGCCACTACGCAGAATATGATTATGTCGTGGTCAATGAAGATATCGATAAGAGCCTCGAGACGGTGCGCGCAATTCTCGCCGCCGAGCGGCAACGCCGAGCTCGCCAGACGGGACTAACAGATTTCGTTAAGCGTTTGCGCGATAGCCTTTAAGGCTTACGGCGTCAGCACAACGCGACCTAAAATACGGCCTGCACGCAAATCATCGAGCGTGTTACTGGCGGCCGTCATCGGGCGCATTTCGACGGGGATCGGATTGATCTTGCCGTTTTTAACCAGCTCGAGCATTTCAATTGTATCAGCAAGCGAGCCGGTCATCGAGCCAGCGATGGAAATGCCACGCAAGGGGAAAAGCGGGATCGGTGAGGCAAAGCTGCCCCCGAACAAGCCGACAATGCGTATTTCGCCGCCTTTGCGGATAGCGCCATTGGCGAAGGCGAGCGAGCCTTCGGCGCCAACGAAATCGACGGCTGCTGGCACGCCACCATTGGTGTCTTTCAACAGCTGTTTGATGGCGCCTGCATCTTTGGTGTTATAGGCACCCCCCGCGCCAGCCCCTAAGGCGGCTTGCAACTTGCCCTCATCAATATCGGCGACCAGGGGCGGTTTATCAAACATGGCGAGCGCAAATTGCAGTCCCATCATACCGACACCACCGAGGCCAACGATTAGCACTTGTTCATCAGCCGATACTGGCGAAAAATACTTAAGCGCCGAATAGGCCGTTATGCCGGAGCACATGTAAGTGCTGGCGAGGCCTGGCGCGATGCCGTCGCAGTCGAGACAATAGCGCTCATGTGGCACCAAGCAGTGGCTGGAAAACCCACCGGGTAAATTAACTCCCAAAGCGCGTAAATTGCACAAATGCTCATCGCCGCGCTGACAAATGGCGCATTCACCACAGCCAATCCACGGGTAAATCACGCGGCGGTCGCCAATTTTCACATTTTTGACCTCTGGGCCAACGGCGATCACGGTACCTTCGATCTCATGCCCGAGTGTCATTGGCAGGGGCTTGCTTGTGAGGTCGAGTTTCTGGCCGTTACCGAAGTCAAAATTACCATCATGAAAATGCACATCCGAATGGCAAACGCCGCAATGTGAAATTTCGACCAGCACCTCGCTGCCGCTGGGTTGGGGGAGTTCGGTCGTAACTTCGCTCAGTGGTTGTCCGAATGCGGTGATGGCTTGGCTTTTCATTTTGTCTCCCCTGATACGGCGGTTGATATGGTACAGAATTCTTCGATCGATAGAGTTTCCCCGCGTCGCGTGGGCGCAATGCCCAAAGTCGTGAGAAGCGCTTCGGGGTCTAAGCATAGCTGTTTTAGGCTACTGCGCAACATCTTGCGACGCTGGTTGAAAGCGGCGGCTGTGACTTTCGACAGAGTTTTTTGGTCAGCCTCGAAACGTGGCGCACGCGGTGTGATTTGGATCACCGCGGAGCTGATTTTTGGCGGCGGCACGAAGGCCTCTGGCGGCAGGGTGAGTAGAATTTCGGCGTCGTTGCGCCATTGTGTTAGGATTGATAAGCGTCCATAGGGCTTAGAGTTGGCGGGCGCTACGAGGCGTTGAGCGACCTCTTTTTGAAACATCAGCGTCAGGCTTTGCCAGCGCGGTGGCCAGTCACCCTCTAGCCATTTTGTGAGCAAGGCCGTCCCAATATTGTAGGGGAGATTTGAAGCAATGTGATATGGCCCCTCGACCAAATCATCAGGGTGTAAGGCCAACGCGTCGCCGATATGGATGTCGAGCTGATCGGGATAATGCGCGGCGATTTGCGATAGGGCTGGGGCAAAGCGCGGATCGGCCTCAACACAAATAACCTTGGCAGCGCCCTCGGCGAGAAGTGCTCGCGTCAAACCGCCGGGGCCAGGGCCAATTTCTATGATGGTTTTATCTTTCGGCTTAACGAACTGCGCTATGCGTTGCGTTAAATTGAGGTCGAGGAGAAAGTTTTGGCCGTAGGATTTCTTGGCGTATAGATCAAACTCCCGCAAAACATCGCGCAACGGCGGTAAGCCGTCATTGAACATTAGCGATATTCCACCACCGAGTCGCGACGCAGGTCGCGCAAGTGCCGGCGCGCCATCATGGACATGCGTTGCGAATAGATATTGTCAGATATAGCGTCGCGAGAAATTGCAAGACCGACATCGTCCTTGCGATCGCAAACTGCAAAAACCACCCATTTATCGTCAGCTTCAAGGACATCACTCAATTGACCTGCTTCTAGGGGGGCGACAATGGCGCGAAGGCCCGCGTCGAAAGCACCCAACGGCTGCAGGCCGGTGCGCTTTGCGGTTGCGCCAGCTTGTTTGGCTGACTCCTCGGCCGCTTTGCAGGTTCTAAAATTGCTCGCAATGTTTTTGATCGCGGCCTCACCAGCATCTTTGCTGGATAGAATTTGCAAGAGATCATATTGATTGCGCATCGGGCTCTTGCCGCCACCCTCTTGCCGATCGCGTAAGGCAATAATGTAGATACCGGCGGGTGTGGCTACGGGATTGGATATTTGGCCTGGTTTCATGGCGTTTAAAACAGGGCGCAAATTAGGATCAAGCTGATCGGCATAAACCCATCCAACATCGCCGCCGCGCGCTGCTGTCGCCGAAGCCGATAGTTGCCGCGCGATCGCCCCGAAATCCACCCCTGCTTTTAATTGCGTGATGATTTCCTCAATCACTTGCTGAATGCGGGCTTGGTCGCTAAAGCCGTCAAAGCTGAGCAAAATTTCGCTGATTAAAAAGCGCGGTTGGTCGAAGGCTTCAATGGCGCGGTTATATTGCTCGTCAATGTCTGTCTCGCTGACTGAAATACGCCCGCCATAGCGGCGACGAACATATTGGCTCCACGCCAATTCGGCTTCGATTTGTGAGCGTAATGTGTTTTCATTAATATCGTTCTCCTTGAGGAATTTTAAGATTTCTTCAAGGTTCATATTGCCCTGCTGTGCGAGCCGCGTGATGCTGTCATCAACCGCTTCTTTCGGGATTGAGATTTCGGCGTCGCCGGCTTCCTGCATTTGCAGTTTTTCGTCGATCAGGGACCGCAACACCTGACCCCGCAGGCGGTCAATGGTCTCAGGTGTTTCTGGAATGCCAGACGTGACCATGAAAAGGCGAACCCTTTGGTCGACGTCATAAAGCGAAATCACTTTGTCGTTAACGATAGCGGCAATGCCTTCAACATCTCGCGGCGCGGGTTTCGCGACGGCTTGAGAGGTCAGGAGCGCAAACAGGGCGAGCATCGTCGCCAGACCGAAGCATATCCGCAAAATATGATGTTTCTGCGCTTGTGTATTCAACATATTTAAACCCATGGCCACGACTGTATTCTACGATGAGCTGAATCATCATACCAAAACTGACGATTGTCATATCATATTTAGCCAATTTACCCTAGACTAGATCTACGTTAATTCCCATATCTGGAAAGTTACTCTAGTTTAATCCTCAGGGCGTCGCCCGCTATTTTTTCAATGGAGTTGAAAATGTCCCTCAACATTAGTTTTGCCAATGCCACCTTGCCCAAAACAGGGTCAGTTATTCTTGTGCATAGCAAGGGCGCTAAATTGGGGGCGCTTGGCAATCAGCTTGATCGCGAGGCTGGGGGGTCGATCAGTCGCGCCGTCAAGGTCAAGGCATATAAAGGCGAAAGAGGCTCAGAATTAGCCTTATTGGCGCCGGCGCGGGGGCGGGATCAAATTATCTTGTGCGGCGTTGGCTCGGCAAGCGATATGACCAATAATGACTGGGAAAAACTGGGCGGCCGCGCCGCCGCACTGTGTGGCGACAGCAAATCCTTCCATCTGGTGTTTGAAAAAGGTCTTTTGAATAAGACCGAAGACGCGGCGGCACGGATTGCGCTTGGCGCCAAGCTCGGGGATTACAAATTCACCCAATATAAAACGAAAGAGAAAAAGTCGACGCGGTCGTCGCGGTTGATTATCGCTAGCGGTGCAACGGCACGCGCTAAATCGGCCTATGCCGAATTGAACGCCGTCGCCGATGGTATTTTGCTGGCCCGTGATCTGGTTAATGAGCCAGCCAATGTGCTGTCGCCGCCAGAATTTGCCAAACGCGCTAAGAGCTTGGCTCGGTTGGGCGTGAAGGTTGAAGTTTTATCGGAAGCGCAGATGAAGCGGCTGGGCATGGGCGCCTTATTGGGGGTTGGGCAGGGCAGTGCCCATCCGAGCCAGTTGGTGGTTATGCAATGGCGCGGCGGTGCCGCAAAAGACAAGCCCTTGGCTTTTATTGGTAAAGGCGTGTGTTTTGACACGGGCGGCATCTCGATTAAGCCGTCTGCCGGTATGGAAGAAATGAAGGGTGACATGGGCGGTGCTGCGGCGGTGACGGGTTTAATGATGTCGCTGGCTAGACGCAAAGCCAAGGTCAATGTTGTTGGCGTTATCGGTCTGGTTGAAAATATGCCGTCATCGACAGCGCAGCGGCCGGGCGATATCGTGACCTCGATGTCGGGGCAAACGATCGAGGTGCTCAACACCGATGCCGAGGGGCGTCTCGTGCTTGCCGATGCGCTGTGGTACACACAGAATCGATTTAAGCCACGCTTCATGATTGATTTGGCAACCTTGACGGGCGCCATCATGATTGCGCTGGGGCAGGATTATGCGGGCATGTTCTCCAATAATGACAAGCTTTGTGCTCAGCTTGATGCAATCGGTAAAGCTGAGGGTGAGTTGGTCTGGCGCATGCCGATGAATGATAATTTTGACAAAATGATCAATACGCCCAATGCCGATATGAAGAATATTGGCGGCCGCTATGCTGGGTCGAGTACGGCAGCGCAATTCCTCGAACGTTTTGTCAATAAACTGCCTTGGGTGCATTTGGATATAGCGGGGACCGCAATGGGGTCGCCCAAGTCGCCGATCAGCCAAAGCTGGGCAAGCGGTTTCGGCGTCAAGCTACTCGATCGCTTTGTGCGTGCGCATTACGAGTAAATGCCCGACTATCTGTTCTACCATCTCGAACGGCAGGGACTGCACGATGTCTTGCCGCGCCTGTTGGAGTTGTCTTTACAGCGCGACTGGCGCTGTGTTGTAAAATCCGCCGTGGCCGAAGGCCTGGAGGGGTTGAGCGCGCATTTATGGAGTTACAAGGAGCATAGCTTCTTAGCTCATGCCCGAAAGGGAGATGCGCAGATGGCCGAGCACGCAGCGATACAGCCGATCTGGCTGACCGATAGTGACGAGTGTCCAAATGCAGCGCATGTGTTGTTTTTAATCGACGGAGCTGAGGTTGAAGCGACGTCAGCCTATCAGCGGGTGGTCTATATTTTTGACGGTCAAGACGAGGCAGCGCTAGCAGCGGCACGGGGTTTTTGGAAAAAAATCAGCCAGGCTGGTGCTACGCCAACCTATTGGCAACAAAATGAGGGCGGTGCTTGGGAGAAGCGCGGCTGACGCCTTGCGTTGATCAGCGCAAGGGCTTATAAGCCGTCTCAGTTTTAATCCGACATAGAGGACGAGTTCATGGCGATCGAACGTA
>JAYODZ010000054.1:0-12095 GCA_038106515.1 Rhodobiaceae bacterium | reverse complement strand
ATTGAAGAGCCAGCCCTGTGGCAACGCGAAATTCCTGAGCCGCCTGTCGTTGAGGCCAGCGCAGCACAAATTGCCCGCGGTATGGAGCTATATCACGAGGTTTGTACCTTCTGTCACGGTATTGCTGTGATCGGTGGACCAGCCATACCGGATTTGCGCAAAATGGGCCCGCAAACGCACCGGATGTTCAGCGAGATTGTTCTCCAAGGCATGCTCGAGGAGCGCGGTATGCCGAATTTTGCTGACCGCCTGAGCGCCGAAGATGTGCAGGACATTTACGCCTTCATTAATGCGCGTTCATGGCAGGATTATCAGGCGCAGGAGGCGGCACGCGCGGGCGCGCAAAAAACCAGTCAGGCGGCACAATAAAAGGCGCGTTAGTTTTTGGGCGGTAGGTCAGGGCGCGGCAAGTCGCGGAATTCAAGAATTAAGCGTTCTTGCTCGCCATCTGCCGCGCGGTTGTCGCCAGCATCGCGGCGGGTTTCGCGCTCATCATCTTCTTTCGGCTTAACAGCTTTATAGGAGAGGTTGCCCTCGACTGTTTGGCCATTTTCAATCTGTTTTTTGGCCTCGGCAATTTCTTGTGCCAAGGCGGGTGAAAAGGGAAGCTCATATAGCCGCGGTGCTCCGCGTAACTCGCCATAATCTCCCAGAGCTTGCGCCAGTATGAAAACACGCCCCTCAAGGCCACGCGCTTTGTCAGGCTCTTCTACGACAGCCCAATGAAGTTTAAAGGGATTGGGCGGGGGTTTTTGAATTGCCCAACCGCGCAGCTCATTGGCGCCGATATAACTTATAATATAAAATAGTGACAGCGCCGCGATAATGCTGGTCTTAACGGCGACCGAAAAGCGCGATGAAAGAAATAGGCTGAGCGCGACGGCGCCGAGCCCAACATAAGCGAGGGCAAGGGCGAGGCTCCAACTCATTTGCCTGCCCCTGTGGCTCTGTCTGTCGCGCGGATGAGAAATTTCTGACGCGTAAAAACATCAACAATGTCACCATCCTGCGCGATCGTGAAGCGGACTGCCGTTTGCTCGTCACCCGCCCCATTTAAGGTCACTTGACCAGCAAAGCGCACGGATAATGTTGGGTTAATTTTTTCAACTTTCACCGACACGGGAACGGCTGCGCTGGTGTTGGATTTGTAATGCAGTATGTTGACGACATACTCGCCAGGCGCGACCCCCCGTAAGGTGACAGTTTCTTGGTTGATCGGATTATTAATTTGCTGGCCATTGACGTTAATCATATCGCCGACCCGCCCGCGGTCGTCGCGGTCGAGATGCATCAAGCCGGCTTCGCGCGCGTTAAACCAGACTAGCTGTCCGCGTGGGTCTTCGACAATTAGATCAATATCGTCTGGGTGATTATCGGGCCATTGCGCCGTGATAATATAATCGGCTTTCGGGGTGATTTTGCCTTCGGTCGGCTTCGGTTGGATCAGCGCAAAAGCCACAATAAACATGAAGGCAAAGCCCAACAGCGCGTTGAACAGGATATCCGTGAACCCGTCTTCTGTATCGGTAGGGCTTAAAAGCTTACGACCGGCCATCATGCGCGCCCGGTAGATGGTTGAGCAAGAGATGCATTTGATCTGCGAGAAGCTGATATTGCAAGCGAAGAAGAATATGGCTGGCGAGGCCAGCAAGTGTTGTGTACAGAGCCACTGCCATACCGCCGCTCATCGCTTTTAGGGCGGTTTGCAAATTAGCGGGATCGAAAGCCGTCAAATCGCGGATTGGTGATAGCATAAGAATAAAGCCAATAATCGTTCCCAAAAGACCGATCTTCAAAGATAAATCAGCGGCAAACCAGCCGTGGTTCAACCAGCGCTCCATACGGCTTTGCAAACTCTCCGCGCTGCTCAGCGCAGTGTCAGGCTTCTCACCTAACGTTTGACACCACTGCAGGAGCCATAACCAGCGTAAAGTCGCGATCAACCAAAGGCTTAAAATGGCATAAGAGAGATAGCTTTTGTCTCCCTGTAGCAGCAGGCTAACAAGACCGTTGCGGTGCAGAACAAAAATACCAAAAAAGATTACGCCCAGAAGAATAAAGCCCTTCAAGGGGGCCGATTGGCCAAGAGATTTTGTGTCGCGCAACAGAAACTCCTGTTGTTTACGGGTTACTTAAAGCGGGTGCGGCATCGCTGCCATTTGAAATTTGCACGAAACGCGCTTTCATAATCTCCTAGGTGAAAACGTGTTTATAGTGCATCATTTGCTCAGACAATACGGTTTCAAATCGGTCTTGCCAAGTCGGAGTTCAGTTTGACAGATCATCACGCCACCATCGATCGCGACCCAGATAAAGTTTCCGCGACGACAGTTTTTTTGTATATGTTACCGCCGATTGGTTGCGGCTACATGTTTTGCCTCGTCAATCTCTACATCATGAAATACTCAACCGATGTGCTGTTGATCGCCCCCGCCGTGATGGGCTTGATCTTTGGCATCTCGCGCGTCTGGGATGCAATCTCGGATCCGATCGCAGGATTTTTGTCGGATAAAACGCAAACGAGGTTCGGGCGCCGTCGTCCGTGGATAATGGGTAGTATTATTCCCATTGCCATTAGTTTTTTGATGATCTCCAATACGCCCGAAGGCCTGTCTGGTGCTGAATTATCGTTGTGGATGGCAGCTGCTATTTTGGCTTTCTTCACGGCGCAAACTGTGATGATCGTACCGCATATGTCGCTTGGTGCAGAGCTCAGCATCAACTCACATGAGCGTAACAAGGTGTTTGCGGGCCGCCATGCGGGCTGGATAGCGGGCTATATCATAGCCTTGGGCACGATGTATCTGCTGATCGATGCCAGCCGGTCGGGGGCGGACGCAGTGCGTGTGCTGATGTCGCAGCAATCCTATATGGCGGTCTTGTTTACGGCGTTATGCCTGTCTGTCACGGCTATTTTCATCCGCGAGCGGCCAGAATTTCTCGGGCGTGGTGCCCGCCAGCCTTATGGCGCGGCACGCGATATTTGGAGCAATCCGCATGCGCGCTTAACTCTGATTATCAATTTTGTTGAAAATCTGGGCGGCGCGACGATCGTTATTCTAACCCTCTATGTTGCGCAATACATCATGCATAATGCCGGTGCTGCGCCTTTGTTTATTTTGAGCTATATGGTGTGTTCGTTTCTGTTCACGCCGCTATGGGCACCGCTGGCGCGCCGCATTGGCAAAAAGAATTTATGGTTTATGTCATTGGTTTTAACTGGCGTCACCTTCTTATTGATGATTACGCTGGAACCAGGCGACGAGCTTTATCTCTACCTTTTGTCGGCTTTGGCGGGAACGGCGGGCGGCTGCGGCGGTACGGTTGGCCCGTCGATCAAATCGGACGTCATCGATTATGACGAATATCTAACTGGCGAGCGTAAAGAGGGCTCTTATTTTGCGGCTTGGAATTTCATTAGCAAATCCTCTTATGGCGTCATGATGGCAATCACAGGGATTGCCCTATCGGTCGCGGGTTTTGTGCCCAATGTTGATCAGACGCCGCAGGTCGAAAATACACTAAGGTTTTTATATTCGGTCGTTCCCTTTGTGTCTTATTGTGCGGGCGCTTTACTGTTGTTGCGCTTTGATTTCGACGAGAGCAAGCATGCCGAAGTCCGCCGTGAATTAGAGCGTCGGAACCAAACCAATGCTGAACCTGCCGCTTGATATCAATAGCGTTAAGGGCTTTCTCGACCCGCAAGAAGGAGAGATGCTCTATGACTTGGCGTTGGCTTGTGCGCCGCGCGGACTTTGCGTTGAAATCGGAAGCTATTGCGGTAAGTCGACAGTTTACTTAGGAACGGCGTGTCAACGCGCTGGCGGTGTTTTGGTTGCCATCGACCATCATCGCGGTTCGGAGGAAAACCAACCTGGCGAGGCCTATTTCGATTCCGATCTAGCCGACGGCGATGGTATGTCGTCCTTGCGCGTTTTCACAGAAACCATTCGGCGCGCTGGCTTGCAAGATTGCGTCGTGCCAGTTGTCGCCCCTTCAGCGCTGGCAGCGCGGGCGATCGCACATAATATTGCCTTTGTTTTTATTGATGGTGGGCACTCGGCGCCTGCCGCGTTCACCGATTATCGGCTTTGGGCGACGCGGTTGATGCCGGGGGGCATATTAGCCATTCATGATGTTTTTCCCAATATCGCTGATGGTGGTCGGCCGCCGCACGAAATTTATCTCAAAGCCTTACATTCGGGCTTATTTGTCGAACGAAGCGGCGTTAAGTCTTTGCGCGTTATGGAGCGCCTATAAGCGGAATATATCGCGCGCGGGTGATAGACCGGCCACGGCATCCGTCGCCAAGATCACCGCTCCCGCCGTCCAAGGGGGTGTTTCTTGCGGCCAGAAAATTTCCTGCTGTAACTGCCAGCCCATCCAGTAGGCGCCAGTCGCGTCGCGGAAATTGTGTAACCAGCGGGCATGAGCGCGGGCTTGGTCGTCTTTCTTATTGGCGATCAAGGTTAGAACAAATTCGGCGCTTTCCGCCGCCGTGACCCAAGGCTCATCACTGACACATTTTAGCCCCATATTATTTTCGACAAATATATTCCACTTTGCGTCCAAGCGCGCTGCCGCGGTTTCTGGTTCTAGCGCGCCACTGAGGCAGGGGTAATACCAATCCATCGAGAAGCGCTCTTTGCTGTCCCAGTGCCGATCGAAACGCTCGGGGGCATGGCGAATGGCGGCGCCACATTTGTCGCGGGCTTCGACCCAGTCTTGGCGATCAATGCCGCAGGCCGCTGCTAGTTGAATGGCGCAGTCGAGACTCTTAAAAATCGAGCTATTGCCTGTCAGCAGGGCATCGTCCTCTGGGGTTTCGGGGTCACGGGCGGTCCAGCGAAATTCACCGTGTCTCGATTGCAGCGGAAGAATAAAAGTGATCGCGCGATCGACGCAACCATAGGCCTGCTGCAAGAAAGCGCGGTCTTGCCGGATCAGCCAATAATGCCAACAAGCAGTGGCGCAATAGGCAATAAAATTGGTTTCGCGGATCCATTTTGGTGTTTGCATCGACGTGCGTGAGAAATGCAATAAGTCTTCGTCAATAGGCGCTGCACTGCCCAGTTGGCTCCACCATGAGCCGTCATCTTGCTGGGTTTTGAAGAGAAAATCATAAGCGCGGTCGGCGGCTTGATGGATCCCGAGAATATTTAGACCCATGGCGGCTTCGAGATGATTCCAAATGTCGAAAACGCCATTTTCAAACCACGGGATTGCGCCGTCGACGCGTTGTGTCGCGAGGATGGAGCGGATGGCACCATCGAAATAGCCATCGGGCAAAGCTTTACCATATGCGAAATCAGGGGCGATCACAGGCTAGCCGTCGGTTTATCAAAATACAAAACAACGGACTTACCCATCACTGGGTCGGCGAGCTTCGAAAGCCAACGAATATACCATGGATTGCGCAGGATTTCAGCGACCAGCAGGCGATGATAGGCGCGCACCAGAATGTTGCTGTCGTTCTTGACCCCCATTAGACATTTCAGCCACCAGTAAGGGCTATGAAGCCCATGCGCGTGATGTTTGGTCATAAAATTAAAGCCGACGGCATAAAAATCCAGGCGCAGTTTTTTGGCATAGAAAATGAGAACATGTCCGCCCGGCTCGTTGTGATAGTCATCCGATAGAAGCCAGCAAATTTTCTCTGGCCAATATCGCGGCACCGAAATTCCAATACGGCTTCCCGGTTTCATGATGCGCCAGATCTCGCTGATCGCGGTCTCGAAATCGGGGATGTGTTCGAGCACCTCTGAACAAATTAAGCGGTCAAAACTAGCGTCGGGGAAGGGGAGTTGTATGGCATCGCCAACCAAAAGTGAAAAACGCCGAGCTGGCCCAGTTTGAGGCTCTAAATCAGGGTTGTCGGCGAAGCCCTGCCGCGTGGCGCAAACATCGGTAAACCCCATATCGAGCCCCACCGCATGGCAACGGCAGTAATAATACATTTGGTGCATGTGCCGCCCGCGGCCGCATCCTAAATCGAGCGCGCGATGCTGATCGGCGAGGCCGAGCAGGTCGAGCCTGATGGTCTGCATCAGCGCGCTTCCTTGTCAGCTTGGCGGGCCATGGTCGCGCGATACATGTCGGCAACCTCTTTGGCGGTTCTTTCCCAGGTGAAATTCTTGAGTATATGTTGACGCGCGGGTTTGCTCATGGCGGCGCGTCGTTTAGGATCTTCGAGCAAAGTGTGTATCGCTTCGGCGAGTGCGGCGGGGTTCGAGTGCGGTACGACGAGGCCGGCGTCGCCAACGACTTCGGGCAAAGATCCGCCATTTGTGGCAACCAAGGGTACGCCGCAGGCCAGAGCTTCGCCCGCAGGAAAACCAAAACCCTCATAGACCGATGGCGAAACCGCAATCGTTGCCTCGGCATAAAGGTCGCGAATATCTTCAAAGCTCAAATCGGATACAAAGCGCACCCGCTCAAGAAGGCCGCGTCGCTGCAACTCTTTTTTTGTTTGCCCCTCCCGCAAGCGGCCAATAATCAATAATTCTAGATCTGGGTGTTTTTCCAACAAGCTGTCATAGGCACGTATCAAGTAGATCAAACCTTTGAGCGGCACGTCAGCGCTTGCCGTGGTGATCAACTGGTTGGTTTTGCGTTTAACGCGTGGTTTCGGACAAAAGGTTTTGTGGTCGATGCCGTGATAAATCCTCTGCATACGTTCGGGGTTGACGCCGAAGTCGCGCACCACGTCACGTTTGGTGCTGTCGGAGACGACGATTAAAGGGTCGAGGGCGCGGGCGACTTTTATCTGCATGGATAAAAAACTATACCAGCGCCATTTTAAAAACTTGATCCAAGGGTTAGGCGCATGGGCGATATCGATGCGGCGATCCATTGTAATCGGGTGATGAATGGTGCCGACAACGGGAAGTCCCATATCGCGCACTCGCAACATGCCATAACACAGCGTTTGATTATCATGCATGATGTCATAATCATAAATCCGCGACTGCATGTAATCGGCCAAGCGTTCGCCGAAAGTATAAGGCTCGGGGAAACCACCCCAATTATGGCTCCACCATTCGAACCGATCGATGCGGTTCGATAGAATATCCCAATTGACACATGCGATCGGATTTTCCCGAGCATACATATCAAGCGACGGGAGCGAGATCAGATTAACGCGCGGGTCGAGGTCCGGATAGGGAGGGCCAGAGATCACATCGACATGATGCCCGAGATCGGCAAGCGCTTTGGTGATCAAGCGCATATAAATACCCTGGCCGCCAGTCAGCGCATGGCTGCGATAACTCGGCATAATAATTTTTAAAGGCTCTTCCCCGCGAATAACGGCCTTACGGCGACCGCGTGCCGCTTTTCCTTGGGGTTTTATGTAATTCATGAACTCTCTCGGGACAGGTCGAACTTGGGTGATACTATGCTGATTGCAGGCATCGCCTCAACCCATTGCGCCCCCCTTAGACAAATCGTCGCGTTAGCCAATCAGTGGTGATGCGGGCGAGCGCTTCGGGCTGTTCGCTTTGCGTCCAGTGGCCGCAATTCGCGATGGTCTGGGTCTCGAGATCTTTCACATAGGCTTGCATTGGCAGAGCCGACTCGACGGGAAAAAACGGGTCGCTGTCGGCACAGACCATCAAGCAGGGTTGCGTGATATGCGGGTCTTGGTCAGCGCTCATCTGCCAGTTGCGCGAGAAGTTACGGTACCAATTTATGGGGCCACGAAATCCCGAGCGGCGAAACGCAGCTTCATAAATTGCCTGCTCTTCGGGCTTCAAGATCGGGGTGCCTGGCCAATCGCTTTCGGGTAAATCCAATATTTTAAACAAAGCAAAATTAGACCATGGTCCTTCAGCTGTTCGACCATCGCCGCGCCGATAAAACAGGCGGAAACTACGAGCAATATCAGCCTCGAGCGCTGCTTCGGGAGGGCCAAAATTTTGGAAGGCGACAATATACATATCGTCTCCTAAAGCCGCCCGCATCGCTTCGATCGGATCCATGGTGAAACGTGGAATGAGCGGCGTGTTAACGCCGATAATGCCGGCGACGCGGGCGGGGTGCAAATAAGGCATTTGCCAGATAATTAATCCACCCCAATCATGGCCACAGAATACTGCTTGATCAATATTGAGCGCGTCGAGCAAATTTGCCAAATCACCGCACAAATGCTCCATATCATAGAGCGGGACATCTTCCGAATTTCCGCGATCATTCAGCGCTGGGCCGGTGAAGCCGTAGCCGCGCTGGTCGGGGGCGATGACGTGAAAGCCAGCCTCGGCCAAGGCGGGCATGAGGTGTCGCCAGCTATAGGCAATTTCAGGAAAGCCATGACACAGCACAATCGTTGGGCGCGACGCGTGTTTTTCGCCAGCTTCCCAATAAGCCATACGTAGGCTGGGCAGATCGCAATATTTTGGTTGAGACCAGTCGAGCATTTTCTTCTCCTATTATCCTGCCAGAAACTTTAGCATCGAGCGGCGTTAGAGCAACCGCCCCAATGATGTGTGGATAGGGGGAGGATCTGGGATCCTTGGTAATCCAGCTTCGGCGCGCTGTCTTGCGCCAAGAGCAACGGGCCATCGAGATCAACGAGATCGGCTAATTGCCCAAGTGCGACGGCGGGCGCCATGGCGAGCGAGCTTCCGACCATGCAACCGATCATGACTTGCAACCCCGCGGCGCGCGCGGCTGCGGTCGCTTTTAGAGCCTCGGTTAACCCGCCCGCCTTATCGAGTTTAATATTAACCCAACGGTAGCCGGGGTCGAGCTGCGCGATATCCCCGCCATCCATAAAGCTCTCATCGGCACAAAAGGGGAGGGTAAAATGCGACAGGATATGGGTATGCCCGGCCGCCAGTGGTTGCTCTATCATTGTGAGGTTGAACTGCCGCAAAGCTTCGCCATGGCGTTCGAGCTCGGCTTCCGACCACGCCTCATTGGCGTCGACGATCAGCGCGTGGTCGGGTACTACAGCGCGGATGGCCTGCAGGCGGTCAATGTCGCCCAATAGTCCTTCTGGGGCGCCAAGTTTTATTTTGAGAAGCGAAAAATCACGCGCCGCGGCCGCCGCTTGCGCCATTTTACCAGCACTATCGAGCGACAAGGTATAAGCGGTGGTTAGCGGGCGCGGGTCGCTGATCTGCAGTTTTTCGTAAATGCCTATACCGTCGATTTTGCATTCCAGATCCCATAGGGCACAGTCAACGGCATTGCGCGCCGCGCCGGGGTGCATGGCATCTTGTAGCGATGCGCGCGATAGGCCGCTGGTCAATGCTGGCATCAGCGCCTCGATACTGGCGCTCGCATTTTCAATGGTTTCGCCATAACGGCCATAGGGAACGGCTTCGCCGCGGCCGATCAGGCCATTTTCACTGATTTCAACAATTAGCGTCTCGGCCTGCGTTTTCATCCCCCGCGAAATACGAAAAGCCTGTTTTAGGGCATAGGTTTCAGCTTTTATAGATATTCGGCGCATAGCGTCCCGGTGCGGCTTGATGATACAAAAATAGGCCTAACATAGTTAAAGCAGAATAGCCATTCTCCTGCGGCTATCTGTATCTTGTTCTGGCCATAATTTCGCGTATATTGTCGGCAACTGAAATGATCCTTGGGAGTTAATCATGGCAAAAATAACCTATGTCGAGCATAACGGCACCGAGCATGTACATAATGGCGAGAACGGTATGACCGTCATGGAAGTCGCTATTAAAAATTCTGTTCCGGGCATTGATGCCGATTGCGGTGGCGCTTGTGCGTGCGCAACCTGCCATGTTTATGTGCGCCCAGAATGGACCGATGTTGTCGGCAAGCCTGAGCAAATGGAAGAAGACATGCTGGATTTTGCCTTTGATGTGCGCGACAACAGCCGCTTGTCGTGCCAAATCAAAGTGCGTGACGATATTGATGGTCTGGTTGTCGATTTGCCTGAGAAGCAATTCTAATTATTTTGTGTCGAAAATGGCGTATTCGTGCTCAATGCTTAAGGCAATGAGTTTACGCCAAAGGCGCTCAGCGACGCTCTCAGAAAGCCCGCGTTCCTTCGCCTCTTGGCAGACGAGCGCGATGACCTCTTCGATACGGGCTTCGTCGACGACCATTGAGCGCTCTGCCTTAAGCCGCCCAGCAGCTTCGACGCATTTCTGCCGTGCCGCTAAAAGCGCAACAAGTTTGCGATCAATGGCGTCTATTTCGGCGCGAACGGGCTCCATGTCGGCGCAGGGAACAGGTGCTCTTGCTGATGCAGGATCGGTCATACGGCCTATATAGAGTATTCAGGAGATGTTTTCTAGGTTTCGAAAATTTTCTTGCGCGAACGGGTTAAAATATATATTACGAACTAAAATCGTATAATAAAATTTTATACATAAAAAATTTGTAGTTATTATGGAAAGATTGCGGTCATGAATGATCAAGTCATAGAAACAGATGTTGTTATTATCGGTGCAGGGCCTGTTGGTTTATTTGCCGTGTTTGAACTGGGCTTACTCGATATGAAAGCGCATCTGATCGATATTCTGGACAAGCCCGGCGGGCAATGCGCTGAGCTTTACCCCGAAAAGCCTATTTATGACATTCCGGGCATGCCTGAGGTGACGGGTCAGCATCTGGTTGACGAGTTGATGCAACAGGCGGCGCCGTTTAATCCGCAATTCCATCTCAATCGCATGGTGATAGGGTTACAGAAACTGCCTGATGGGCGTTGGCAGGTGACCACTGACGAACACGAGCAGTTTCTTGCCAAAGTCGTGGTTATTGCCGCTGGCGGCGGAAGCTTTCAGCCTAAGAAACCGCCTATTCCTGGTATTGAGGGCTATGAACAAAAAGATAGTGGCGTTGGCCTCGGCGTGCATTATGCGGTGCGCAAAATGGAAGCCTTTCGCGATAAGGATATTTTAATTTCGGGAGGCGGCGATTCGGCGTTGGATTGGGTTCTGAACTTGCAACCCATCGCCCGGAGTATGACCTTGGTGCATCGTCGCGATGATTTCCGCGCGGCGCCCGATAGTGTTAATAAAATGCGCGCCTTAGTAGCGTCGGGCGATGTTGCTTTGCATATTGGTCAAGTGACCGAATTGGTCGGTGATGCAGGTGTTTTGTCGGGAGCACAGCTGAAGTCAAAAGACGGCGACATGATTAACCTGTCTTGTAACGCCTTTCTGCCTTTCTTTGGTCTAACCATGAAATTGGGCCCAATTGCCGATTGGGGGTTGAACCTTAATGAGAACTTGATTGCCGTTGATACGGCGCGTTTTGCGACCGACCAAGACGGCATTTATGCGATTGGTGATATCAATACTTATCCAGGCAAATTAAAACTTATTTTAAGTGGTTTCCACGAGGCTGCCTTAATGGCGCATGATGCCTTCAAACGTGTCCATCCGGAACAGAAGTTAACATTCCAATACACGACCTCGAGCACGAGCCTGCAGAAAAAACTCGGCGTGCAATAGACTATTCGGCGTCTTTGTTAATATGTGAGAGGCTGGTGCTGAGATAGCCAAGGCCGGTCCACAGCGTTAGCAAAGCCGACGCCCAGAATAGAACAAGGCCGATTTCCCAAGCCTTGGCGAGCACAGCGGTGCCCGACGGCACCGAGAGAAGAAAGCCCATCGCCACCATTTGGATTACGGTTTTATATTTTGCCAAGGCTGTTACGGGCAAGGCGACCCGCGATTCCATCAAAAACTCGCGCAAACCTGAAACCATTAGTTCGCGGCACAAAATAATAATCGCAGCAATCAAATGCCACCCGTAAATCGAGCCGTCGGCGACTAGCAAAATCAGGGCTGTGCACACCATTAGCTTGTCTGCAATTGGGTCGAGCATACGTCCGAGCTTAGATTGTAAATTATACCGCCGCGCCAAATAGCCATCGAGAAAGTCTGAGGCGCCCGCCAAGGTAAAGACCGCCACCGCCGCCCAGTCGCCATAAAAACCAGGGTTCAAGTAACATAGGTAAATTACCGGCACGAGGCCAATACGAAGCAAGGTCAGAGCATTTGGCAAAGATTTAAACATGAGCTTTATACCTACACGAAACGGGGGCGATTAACCGAGTAGCGTATCGCCATGAATATATTCGTATATACGTTGCGCGATTCGGGCATTGATGCCCT
>JAYODZ010000201.1:0-1794 GCA_038106515.1 Rhodobiaceae bacterium | reverse complement strand
TTCCATTCCTATTTTCTGCGCGCTGGCGATCCCACATGTCCAATTATTTACGAGGTTGATCATGCGCGCGACGGCAAGAGCTTTTCCAGCCGCCGCGTTATTGCCATACAACATGGCAAACAGATTTTTAACTTAGCGGCGAGTTTTCAACGTCCCGAAGAGGGGCTTATGCACCAAATGCCTATGCCTGAGGCGCCGCCTCCCGAGACGTTGGAATCCGATTTAGCGATCCGCGAGCGTTATGTTGATCGCTTGCCAGAAGCGTTTCGCGCCCGCTTTCTCCGAAAGCGGCCTTACGAGATGCGTCCCGTAACACCAGGCAATATGTTTGAGCCTAAAGTGCAAGAGCCGGCCCAAATGGTGTGGTTTCGCGCGACTGAGCCGATGCCCGATGATGTTGATATTAACCAAGCTCTTTTGGCCTATATCTCCGATACGACCTTGCTCGATACGTGCTTGCGGGCGCATGGCCTAAGCTTTTTAAATCCAAAATTACAGTCGGCGAGTTTGGACCATGCTATGTGGTTCTTTCATCCATTTAAGGTTGATGACTGGATCCTCTATGCGCAAGACTCGCCCGCCAGTGCGGGGGGACGAGGCATGAACTTCGGTCACTTCTTCACGCGCGATGGCAAGCTCATATGCTCGGCAGCCCAAGAAGGGCTAATCCGCTTACGTAGTTAGGCGTTAAGCTGCTTCGTTGTGACCGAGATGCGCGGTCAGAGTTGTGATCAGCTCAGCCGCGGCATCGGGAATGATCGTGCCGGGTGGGAAAATGGCCTTGGCCCCCGCTTTGCGCAAGGCTTCGAAATCTTGCGGCGGAATAACGCCGCCGACGATGACCATAATATTCTCGGCGCCACTATCCCTTAAACTATCACGCAGTTCGGGCACCAGTGTCAGGTGACCGGCGGCCAAAGAGCTGACGCCAACCACATGGGCGCCCGCGGCAATGGCATCGCGAGCCGCTTCTTCTGGCGTCTGGAAGAGAGGGCCAGTGACGACATCAAAGCCGAGATCAGCAAAGGCCGTGGCGACAACTTTTTGTCCGCGGTCATGGCCGTCTTGACCCATTTTGGCGATGTATATTTTCGGAGCACAGCCCTCGCGTTGGCTGAAGCGGGCGACCATGTCTTTGACTTTTAGGAAACTCTCAGACTGCTCGCCGTAATCGCGGCCATATACATTTGACACCGTTTGTGGCGTCGCGGCATGGCGGTTGAAACTTTTCTCCATCGCATCTGACATTTCGCCTACCGTTGCCATGGCGCGCGCGGCATCAACGGCGAGGGCTAGCAGATTGCCTTTGCCGGTTGCGGCGCATTGCGCAAGGGCATCGAGGGCAGCTTGCGTCTTGTCTTCGTCGCGGTCGGCGCGGAGTTTTTGCAAGCGATCAATCTGGGCTTTGCGAACGGCTGAATTATCGACCTTCAGCACGTCAATTTCGTCTTCCTGCTCGAGCTTGAATTTGTTGACGCCGACAACGGTTTGACGACCGCTGTCGATCCGCGCTTGCGTTTGCGCCGCCGCTTCTTCGATGCGTAGCTTCGGGATGCCTTGCTCAATGGCGGCGGCCATGCCGCCGAGTTTTTCGACTTCGGTGATATGTTCGAGCGCGCGCTGGGCGAGGTCATGCGTCAGACGCTCGACAAAGTAGCTTCCGCCCCAAGGATCGATGACTTTGGTGGTGTTGCTTTCCGTCTGTAAAACCAATTGGGTATTACGGGCAATCCGCGCCGAGAAATCGGTCGGCAAAGCCAGCGCTTCATAATATCTATTTGTGTGCAGTGATTG
>JAYODZ010000200.1:0-1817 GCA_038106515.1 Rhodobiaceae bacterium | reverse complement strand
CAATTGATAGCGCCCCCAAAACACTCGCTAATCTTGAACTGAACTGGCAAGCCAGCGACGCTGGTCGGCTGAGCCTCGCATGGGAACATGTCGGCCGCTATTACCTCGATGCCGCCAACATTCATAGCTATGACGGTCACAATCTGGCGCATTTAAAAGGGCAGATTGCTCTCAATGCGGCCACGACTTTATCGGTCAAAATCCATAATCTGTTTGATCGCCCTTTCGCCAAACGCGCCGACTACAATACGACAACGCGCAACTATCGCTATTTTCCGGGCGAGCCGCGCCATGTCAGCGTCACTTTGAACCGCAATTTTTAGGCCTGTAGGCCGATTGGACAGCCAACGCCTGTGCCACCGAGGCCGCAATAACCATTGGGGTTTTTGCCGAGATATTGCTGATGGTAATCCTCGGCATAGTAAAAAGTCGGAGCATCACATATTTCTGTGGTAATCGAACCGAGGCCCGCATCGGCTAAAGCGCGGCCGTAAAGCGCACAGCTCGCCTCGGCCGCGGCTTTTTGCGAAGCCGTATAGCAGTAAATGCCAGAACGATATTGCGTGCCGATATCATTGCCTTGCCGCATACCTTGCGTCGGATTATGGCTCTCCCAAAACAGTTTGAGAAGTGAGCCATAGCTGCACGTAGCCGGGTCAAAAATCACCCGCACGACCTCATTATGACCGGTCTGGCCAGAGCAAACTTCTTCATAGCTTGGATTTGGCGTATAGCCAGCCGCATAGCCCACTTGTGTACTGATAACGCCCTCGACTTGCCAAAATTTTCGCTCCGCACCCCAAAAACAGCCCAACCCAAACAAGGCTTCCTCGGCTCCATCGGGCCATGGCGGTGACAGCGGTGATCCAAGGACAAAATGTCTCTCGGGCACAGGCATAACGGCGCTACGACCTGGCAAGGCGCGGTCGGGGTGCGGCATTTCGGTTTTATGGGCGTAACGGTCAAACATTGAACGTCTCCTTTATCTTAACCCTAAGCATCTAAGCAGACAGTTGCAGGCTTTGCATTGGCCCATTGCGATTGCCATCGACCAGTTGACGCAAATAGGGATTTGCGTCGCTATGGCAAGCTTGCGCAGGCCCCATCCAGCGCGTGACACCGTCATGCAACAAAACAACGCGATGATAGCGATCGGCAACATGCGTCATATTTCCTGTCGCTGAGATGACCGTGGCGCCGCTCTCAAGCGCCAGCGTTTCAATCATTTTCTCGATCCGCGCTGCCAAAATCGGATCAAGCCCCGCGGTCGGATTATCAAGCAATAAAATATCGGGCTTATCAAATATTGCCCGCGCAAATCCGACCCGTTTCTGCATACCACCTGACAAATCCGAGGGGTATAAAATCGCCGTCTCGGGCGTTAGGCCGACGCGCGGTAAAAGCGCCTCAACCTCGCGCCGAGCTTGCCGCCGATCGGCACCACTATTAATCGACCGAAAGGCGATGTTTTCCCAAATAGTCAGGCTGTCAAATAAGGCATTTTGCTGAAACAGCATGCCCACGCGATTGCTCAGAGCAGGATCACCTGGCACCCGCCCAGCAATCGTCACCGATCCTTTTTGAGGCTTATAAAGACCAGCCAAAATTTTCAAAAGCACGGTCTTACCCGCAGCTGTCGGCCCGATTAAACCGACGACTTCGCCGCGTTGGACATCGAGCGAGAAATCAATCAGCGCCGGCACGCGAGCAAAGCGCATGGTCACATCTCTGATTTGGATCACCGGCTGGGTTTCGGGTAGCTTCGACATAGCTCTAGACTATCGCGGCTTGTCCCGCGGCGCCAGATAAGATTATGT
>JAYODZ010000053.1:285-12291 GCA_038106515.1 Rhodobiaceae bacterium | reverse complement strand
GTATAGGCGTGGGCAATGGCGATGGCGAGTGCATCGGCACTATGTTCATTGGTCGGCTCCGCTTTCGGCAACAGCATGCGCAACATGGCGGTGATCTGCTGTTTGCTGGCATGTCCAGATCCCGTAACAATTTTCTTAATTTCATTGGGGGCATATTCGGCTACCGGCAATCCGGCGCGGGCGGGCACCAATAGCGTTATCGCCCGCGCTTGCCCCAGCTTCAGTGTCGCTGCGCCATCGCGATTGACAAAGGTATTTTCCACCGCTGCTTCTTGCGGTTTCAGTTGCTCCATCACCTGCACAAGACCGGTTTCGAGCTGAACCAAACGCTCAGCCAGCGAACAGCGTGACGAGGTCGCAATTGATCCATTAGCTATATGCGTGAGCTTATCCCGCACCACATCAATAACCCCCCACCCCATGACTTGCAGCCCGGGGTCTAGTCCTATGATGCGGCGGGTATGTTCACTCATTCGGTTAACGGCTAACCTCTCTAGGCCGACAGGCGCTCCATTATCTCATCGGAAATATCAAAATTGGCATAAACATTTTGCACATCGTCCACTTCGTCGAGCGCATCCATAAATTTAAGAACCTGCTCGGCATCATCACCCTCGACGCCGATGGTATTTTGCGGCCGCCAAATAATATTGGCCGCCTGCGGCGCACCCAGCGTTGCCTCAAGGGCCGTTGACACCATGTGCAGATCTTCGACCGCACAGAAAATTTCATGACCGTCCTCGCTCGAGGATACATCTTCGGCGCCAGCCTCAATCGCAGCTTCAAAAACTTTTTCCGCATCCAAACCTTCAGCGGCATATTCAATGGCGCCAACGCGGTCAAACATAAAGGCGACAGACCCCGTCTCGCCCATATTGCCGCCATTTTTCGAAAAGGCCGCACGCACTTCGCTGGCGGTACGATTGCGATTATCGCTCAACGTCTCAACAATCACGCCGATACCGCCAGGGCCGAACCCCTCATAGCGAATTTCTTCGTAGTTTTCCGAGTCCTTATCAGCGCTTTTTTTAATGGCGCGCTCAATATTATCTTTCGGCATATTTTGCGCCCGCGCCGCCAGCACAGCCGAACGCAGCCGCGGATTAGCATCGGGATCAGGCAAACCGAGTTTTGCGGCGACGGTAATTTCTTTGGCGAGCCGCGCAAAAATCTTAGCGCGCTTTTTATCCTGTGCGCCCTTGCGGTGCTGAATGTTTTTAAATTTGGAATGTCCAGCCATTCGTTTTTGTCCCTAATTCTCTTATCAAAACCTGTCAGGCGATCAGCGCATCGGTTCTCGCGCAAAGCCTAATTTGCTGCGAATCATAGCCAGATTAGCCTGTGATCGGGGCGCTGGCCAGCCTTCCGCCATAGCGAAAGGGTTCGACATGCGTGGCCAGTCCGGTCGCATCATCGGTGATGAGAAAAACGCCACAAATAGTCGCTGGTCCTTCGGCCGCTTGAAACCGGCCACGGCGCAATTTCGAGACAAAACGATAGACGGACTCTTCTTTCTGCATACCAATTACACTGTCGTAATCGCCGCACATACCGGCGTCCGTCATATAAGCGGTGCCGCTCGGCAAAATTTGTGCATCGGCCGTTGGGATATGAGTATGCGTCCCGACAACCAGTGACGCACGCCCATCACAAAAATGCCCCATCGCCATTTTTTCCGACGAAGCCTCGCCATGCACATCAACAATAATCGCGTCGGCGACGTCGATCAAAGGTGTCTCAGACAGCACCCGCTCGATCGTCGCAAACGGACAATCGAGTGTCTGCATAAATAGCTGCCCCATCACATTAACCACTAAAACTTGGCGCTCGCCAACGGCAAACAAGCCAAGCCCAACACCAGGTGTCCCCGCAGGAAAATTAACCGGCCGTAGCAAGCGATGGTCGCGGTCGATAAAACCCTGTATCTCAGGCTGATCCCAAACATGGTTTCCCGTGGTAATCACATCGGCGCCGGCGGCGAACAGCTCCTCGCTGATTTTCGGCGTAATACCAAAGCCGCCAGCGGCATTTTCGCCATTGACGATAACGAAATCCAGCGCATGGGCTTTGCGCAAATCCGGCAGGGCCTCGACCACAGCCTCGCGCCCCGTGCGCCCCATAACATCACCTAAAAACAAAATTCGCATCGCTTACTCCGCGGCAAAACCAAACGCGGCGAGCTTGTCCGCATGAATTGAGATTAACTTCGATGGCGTCACTATAGCATCTAGCGGCTGATCATGGGACTCCGTCGGACATTTTTCAACTTCTTGCGCATCAAAGCCGACGCCGATAGCGCATAGATTATGGGTTCGGCGGGCCTGCTCTAGATATCGATCGTAAAAACCACCGCCGCGGCCAAGACGAGCGCCTGAACGGTCGAAGGCCAATAACGGCACGAGCATGAGTTCTGGCATCATCAGGTCTCCATTTGGCTCCTCAATCCCAAAGGCTCCGCTGCATAACGGCGACCCCATATGCCAATGATGAAACGACATAACGGGCGGTAGCGCATTTTTATCGACCCGTGGCAAGGCAATATGATGTCCAGCCGCATCGAGATCACGCATCACATTGTCTAGTGATAGCTCACCGCCAAGCGCGGCGTAGAGAGCAATCACGTAAGACCGCGGCGGCGCAAAAACGCTAGCCAACGTCTCTGCCAGGGCTCGTGCCGCTTGCCGCTGCTCGGCTTGAGGCATGGCCTTGCGGAATTTGCCCATCGTGCTTCGTAGTTCGGATTTGCTCTGCATTTGCCTTCTTTAGAATCTTGAGGCGGGACCGCCCTGGCCGTCTCTTGCATGATCCTCGGAAACCTACATATGTAGGTGGGCGCCGTGTGCATCAGGCCACAACCCGAAACAGGGACAGCTCCCTTAAGGATCGTAAGGTCCCGAGCGCTATATGCATCCTCGAACCGGGCAGTCCCTGCGCTTATTTACTGCGCCCATCATAGCCGCGACAAGCGTTAAATTTAAGTGTCCTTCGGCCCGCTGTCGGCGAGCCCCTCAATGCTTTGCAAGATCGTCGCAATTTGCGTTGCCAAACGTGCGTCGGTCTCGAGCGCCAGTGTTTCGCGTATTTGGCTGGCCGCCTTCAACTCGGCAAGAGCGTCCTGCAACGCCAGCATTTGCTCTTGCGCCACCGCGAGTTCGCTTTTGAGGATCAACGCCGTCAGAAGCAAAATATTGCTGTCTACGGCACCCGGCGTCTGCCTGCGCAAATCCCTGATCTGCTCGGTCAAACTTTCCGCCAGCACCTTGATCTGCGCCTCTTGGCCGTCATCGACTTTAAGGCTGATTTGCCGTCGGTCTATTGTAACATCGATCTCAGCCACGCGCGGAAAGCTCCCGAATAAGTTGATCAATCGCCTTCTCGGCCTTTTCAACCGCAGAGACGGCTTTGCGATTGGCATGCTCCATCGCCTGCATGTCGCGCTTCAGGGTCGACAAAGAAGCGCGCAAGGCCGCATTATCTTGGTCAAGGCTGGAGAATTTGCTCGCGGCGTCGGTTTCGCGCTGGTTCAAACGAAGCTGTAAGCGCCCGACCGCTTCAACCAATCTCTCCAAGGCCTGCGCTGTTTGATCCATAAAAACCCCTTTTACAAGAGTTTAGGTCAAGCCTCGCATAGTCGCAAGGTGGGCGGTGGCTTAGGCCCAAAATCTAAGTTGTTGAAAACCGCTTTCGCGATCGCCGATTGAGAGGATAAAAAACCACAGTAACGGGCGAATCTGGCATTGACTTGGATGGGGAGAGCGGTATCTTGCGCCCAAGCTCAGGCGGGCAAAACCATGATCCGTGAAGACTTGTGCATTTTGCGCAAAATGAGTAATCAAACCGCATGCCACGTCCCTTTATGCGGGAGAGGTGTTTAAAAATGGCAGAACCAGTCGAACAGGATTACAAGAAATTTCGTCCCATGGCGAACGCCATTCGAGCCTTAGCCATGGACGCTGTACAAGCGGCCAATTCTGGCCACCCTGGCATGCCGATGGGCGCTGCGGATATCGCGACAATTTTATTTGCCAAGCATCTAAAAATTGACCCGCTACATCCGACTTGGCCGGATCGTGATCGTTTTGTTCTGTCGGCCGGCCACGGCTCGATGCTGCAATACGCCCTACATTATCTCGTCGGCTATAATGATATGACCATCGACGAGTTGAAAAATTTCCGCCAATTGGGGTCCAAAACGGCTGGTCATCCTGAATATGGCCACGCACAGGGCATCGAGACAACAACCGGACCGCTCGGGCAAGGTCTGGCGACGGCCGTGGGTATGGCGCTGGCCGAACGACTATTAAATGCTCGCTTTGGTGACGAGTTGGTAGATCATCGGACTTATGTCATCGCCTCGGATGGTGATCTGATGGAAGGCATTAGCCACGAAGCAATCGGGCTCGCTGGACATTTGAAATTATCACGCCTGATTGTTCTCTATGATGACAATGATATCTCGATCGACGGGCCGCTATCGCTGGCTGAGTCAGGCGACGCTTTAGCCCGTTTCTCAGCCGCTGGCTGGAACGCCGTTCGTATTGACGGGCATGATTACGCCGCCATTGATCAAGCAATCACGGCGGCCAAATCAAGTGACCGTCCGACGCTGATCGCCTGTAAGACCAAAATCGGCTTCGGTTCACCCAATAAAGCGGGCACCTCGGGCGTGCATGGCGCACCGTTAGGGGCTGATGAAATCGAAGCCACACGGACGAATATACAGTGGACCAGCGCGCCTTTCGAAATTCCATCCGATATTTTGGATGCGTGGCGGATGGCGGGTCGCGCTAATGCTTCGGCCGTAAAGGCATGGGAAGAACGGCTGGAGAACCAACCCGCCGATGTGCATCACCGCTTCCAACGCACGATGAACGGAGATCTGCCAAGCCGGCTTGGTGAAGCTGTCGATCAGTTCAAAAAACAGATCGATGCCGACAAACCGAACTGGGCAACCCGTAAATCATCTGAGGAAACGCTCAAGGCGATCGTTCCTGTGGTTTCCGAGATGGTCGGCGGATCGGCTGACCTCACAGGCTCGAATAACACCCGCACGCCAGATCAAGCTGCGGTATCAGCTGATGACTACAGCGGCAGCTTTGTGCATTACGGCATCCGCGAATTTGGTATGGCGGCGGCAATGAACGGCATTGCTTTACATGGCGGCCTAATCCCTTATTCGGGCACCTTTTTGGTGTTCTCAGATTACGCGCGGCCTGCCATTCGTCTCGCGGCCTTGATGGGCCAACGCGCCATTCATGTGCTGACGCATGATAGTATCGGCCTCGGCGAAGACGGCCCGACGCACCAGCCAGTTGAACACCTCGCGGCCTTACGAGCGATCCCAAATTTAAATGTATTGCGTCCGGCCGACGCCATGGAAACAGCCGAGTGCTGGCAGTTAGCTCTTGAGAGTAAGTACACACCGAGCGCCCTGATCTTAACGCGACAAAACCTGCCGACGATCCGCAATTATAGCGAGAAAAATGGCTGTGCCATGGGCGCTTACGAATTGATTACCACCAACCAAGCCAGCGTCACGCTGATTGCCAGTGGCTCGGAAGTCTCGATCGCTGTTGAAGCACAAAAAATGCTCGATAGCGAGGGCATCAAAACGCGCGTTGTTTCGGCGCCATGCCTTGAATTATTTGAAGCGCAAAGCGATGGCTATCGTGCCGATACGCTCGGTGACAGCCCCGTCCGTATCATTGTCGAAGCCGCCATAGAGCAAGGCTGGGGCAAATATATGCGCCCGGGTGACATCTTTATCGGCATGTCAGGCTTCGGCGCCAGCGCGCCCGCCAGTGTCTTGTTTGAGCATTTCGGCATTACTGCAAACCATATTGCCGAGGCGGCACGCTCAGCGCTCGCCGCGTCAGCCACCCCAGATGAAGACTGATTGACAAGAGAAAGGGACCTAAACCATGGCAGTAAAAGTAGCAATTAACGGCTTCGGGCGCATTGGGCGCTTAGTGTTGCGTGCAATCGTCGAGAGCGGCCGCAAAGATATCCAAGTTGTTGCAATCAATGATTTGGGCACCGTCGAAGCCAATGCCATGATGCTGCAATATGACAGTATTCACGGCCAACTGCCGACCACGGTCAAATACACGAAATCCTCGATGAATGTCGGCCGCGGCCCGATTAAAGTTTTCGCCGAACGTGACCCTGCAAAATTGCCATGGGGCGAGTTGGGCATTGATATTGCGCTTGAGTGCACTGGCTTGTTCACCAAACGCGAAGATGCCGCTAAGCACATTGAAGCTGGCGCCAAAAAAGTGCTGATCAGCGCACCCGCAACCAATGCTGATCTGACTGTCGTTTACGGTGTAAATCACTTGAAATTACGTAAAAGCCACAAAGTGGTCTCGAACGCCTCGTGCACAACCAACTGCCTAGCACCTGTCGCTCAGGTCTTAAACAAGCTGTGTGGAATTGAACGCGGTTACATGACGACCGTGCATGCTTTTACGGGTGATCAAAGAACCGTTGACACCTTGCACAGCGATCCGCGTCGCGCCCGCGCTGCCAGCTTGTCGATGATCCCGACATCAACCGGCGCCGCCAAAGCGGTTGGCCTGGTCTTACCGGAACTCGCCGGTAAATTAGATGGCACCGCAGTTCGTGTGCCGACGCCGAATGTGTCGATGATTGACCTTGTTTTCCAAGCCCGGTCAAAAGTTACCGTTGAGGCGATTAATAATGCCATGATCAAAGCCGCCAAAGGGCCGTTAAAAGGCGTTCTGGCAGTGAATGATCGCCCATTGGTATCGATCGACTTCAACCACAATCCAAGCTCGTCCACCTTCGACTTGACGCAGACACAAATTGTCGATGGTCGCTTGGTACGAGTGTTGAGCTGGTACGACAATGAATGGGGCTTTGCCAATCGCATGAGCGACACGGCCCTCGTCATGGCTAAACTCGGCTAAGGCGATGGCGCCTCGTTCTCTCGACGCGCTCCTAGAAACGGATGTGCGCGGCGCACTCATAGTGGTGCGTGCGGACCTCAATGTGCCGCTCACCGATACACTCGCCGTGCGCGACACAACCCGCCTCGAGCGCGTTATTCCGACCTTGCACGAGCTGTCGCAAGCAGGTGCACGGGTCGCTATACTGTCGCATTTCGGGCGCCCGAAAGGGCAGAAGGTTGCCGAGATGAGCCTGCAACCCGTAGCGCAGGCATTATCGAACCTCGTCGGTCAAGACGTGAAATTCGCGCCCGACTGCGTAGGACCGGAGGCACAAGCTGTCTGCGCCAACGCCCAAGCTGGTGACATTATTGTTCTTGAAAACACCCGCTTTCATGCAGGCGAAGAGAAGAACGACATGAGCTTCGCGCAAGCGCTTGCGCTTGATGCAACGGCCTATGTCAACGACGCTTTCTCGGCCGCCCATAGGGCGCATGCCTCAACCGAGGCGATTGCGCGTTGCCTGCCGAGTTATGTCGGCCGCGCCATGCAAGCTGAATTACAAGCGCTCGAAATGGCACTCGGCAACCCCACACGCCCTGTTGTTGCAGTCGTGGGCGGGGCCAAAATTTCGACCAAGCTCGACCTTTTGGGCAATCTCACCCAGCGTGTTGACGTGTTGGTCATCGGTGGCGGCATGGCCAATACATTTCTTGCAGCGCAAGGCATCGAGGTTGGAAAATCGTTATGCGAAACCAGCATGCTCGATACCGCCCGCGATATACTTGCCGCAGCGGCGCAAAATAGTTGCGAGATAATTTTACCCTCTGATGTCGCCGTCGCGCCCGAATTTGCCGCTGGCCAGCCGCGCCAGATCGTCGCCAGCGAAGCTATTGCAGCAGACCAAATGGCGCTCGACGCAGGACCCGAAACCGTTGCTCGGGTTTGCGACGCGTTTTCCAAAGCAAAAACCTTGATCTGGAATGGCCCCTTGGGCGCCTTTGAGATCGAGCCTTTTGATGTCGCCACCAATGAAGCGGCGCGCCTTGCTGCTCAGTTGACGCAGAATGGTAAGCTGATCTCAGTGGCTGGCGGCGGCGACACCGTCGCTGCGCTCAACCATGCTGGCGCCGGCCCCGACTTTACCTATGTGTCGACCGCGGGTGGTGCATTTTTGGAATGGTTAGAAGGAAAAGATTTACCAGGGGTCGCCGTCCTCGGTTGATCGCTTTTTACACGAAGGAGCTGTTACAATGAATAAGCAAAAACTCGCTGAAATCGCGCAAGCCATGGTGGCCGACGGGAAAGGCATTCTCGCCGCTGATGAGAGTTCGGGCACGATTAAAAAGCGTTTTGACTCGATCAATGTCGAAAGCACCGAAAACAATCGCCGCGATTATCGCGAAATGCTATTCCGCACCGATGAGGCTATGCGCAATTATATTTCGGGCGTGATTTTATATGATGAAACCATCCGTCAAAAAGCTGCCGATGGCGCGACGCTGGTCTCACTTATTGAAAAAGCTGGAAGCATTCCCGGCATTAAAGTTGATATGGGCGCAAAAGCCATGCCGTTACACGACGGCGAAATGGTGACCGAAGGACTCGACGGTTTGCGCGAGCGTTTAGCGGAATATTTCGATCTCGGCGCGCGCTTTGCTAAATGGCGGGCGGTGATCAATATCGGTAGCAGCATACCATCGGCTGGCTGTATCGCCGCCAATGCCCATGCCTTGGCGCGCTACGCCGCATTGTGCCAAGAGGCGCAAATCGTGCCAATCGTGGAACCCGAAGTCATCATGGATGGCGATCACAGTGTTGAGACTTGTTATGATGTCACAACAGCCGCGCTCAAAGCCCTGTATCAGCAATTGGCCGAACAGTCGGTTTATCTCGAAGGCACCGTACTGAAACCCAATATGGTCGTCTCCGGCACGAAGCACCCAGAGCAAGCTGGCATTGAAAAGGTCGCTGAAATGACCTTGGATTGCTTCCGCAAAACAGTTCCAGAAGCCGTCCCAGGTATTGTCTTCTTGTCCGGCGGCCAGTCCGACCAAGATGCGACGGCGCATCTCGATGCCATGAACAAGCTTGGCAATTTGCCTTGGAAACTGAGCTTCTCCTATGGCCGTGCCCTGCAAGCGGCGCCGTTAAAGGCGTGGGGTGGCAAGGCTGATAATGTGCCCGCGGCCCAAGCAGCGTTTTTGCACCGCGCCAAAATGAATGGCCTCGCCGCGCTTGGCCAATGGGATGCTTCACTCGAGGGCTAAACGCGCCGCGAATAAAAACTCGTGATTACCCTCTGGGCCCGTAATTGGGCTTGGGGTAATCCCGAGGCTGCGCCATGCAGGCGCCGCCGACGCAAACCATTCTAAAAATTCCTGACAAACGCGCTCGCGAATCTGCGGATCGGTGACCACACCCTTTTTATTCAATGCCGCCCGCCCCGCTTCGAATTGCGGCTTAATCAACAACACCATCCAAGCCGGCGCCTCCAACAAAGCTAATGCTGGCGCCACCACCAGCCGCAAGCTGATAAAGCTAACATCGCACACCAACCCATTTGCTGACGCGCCAAGCAGCTCGCGATTAAGGTTCCGCGCATTCACGCCTTGCATATTGACGACACGTTGATCGCGCCGCAAAGAGGCGTGTAATTGATCATGCCCAACATCAATCGCATAGACTTTTGCCGCCCCGTGGCGCAGCAAAACATCGGTGAAACCGCCAGTCGACGCTCCCAAATCAATAATGCTTTGGCCCTGCGGCGAAATCTCGAAATGGGTGAGCGCATGCACCAATTTCAGACCGCCGCGCGAGACATAAGCCTCACTCTCAGATTTTACTTCGAGATGCTGATCGGCGCTAATTTTCTGCGCCGCCCGTCTTGCGACAGCGCCATCGATATAAATACTGCCCGCGGCGATCGCCGCCTGCGCTCGAGCACGGCTTTCGAAATAGCCAGCATCGACAAGATACACGTAATATCGGCCTGCATCAGGGCGGCCACACGAGCAACAATTTGCTCAGCATTTAATCCGGCCGTGTCATACATTTTCGTCGGCGCATCGTGATCAATGAATATATCGGGTAGAATAAAACTGCGGAACTTGAGCGCGCCATCGAGCAGGCTCTCATCCGACAAATACTGCATCACATGCGAGCCAAATCCACCCACACTGCCTTCTTCGACAGTGATCATCACTTCATGGTGGCGCGCCATTTGCGCCAGCAACTCGGTGTCTAATGGCTTCATAAAGCGGGCGTCGACGACCGACGTCCGGTATCCTTGCGCTTCCAAAGCATCGGCAGCGACCAAGCAGGCCGCCAAACGCGTACCATAACTAACGAGACAGATCCGACCACCGTCGCGCAGGAGACGCCCCTTGCCGATCTCAACACGCTCGCCAAACACGGGCAGCTCAACTCCTGTCCCCTCACCGCGCGGAAACCGCACAGCACTTGGCCGGTCATCGATCTCACATTGTGTCGCCACCATACGCATCAACTCGGCCTCATCCGACGGCGCCATTAAAACCAATTGTGGCAGAACCCCAAGGTAAGCGCTGTCATATGCACCGGCATGGGTTGGACCATCGGCCCCGACGAGGCCCGCGCGATCGATAATAAATCGCACCGGCAGTTTTTGAATGGCCACATCATGCACAACCTGATCATAGGCACGCTGCAAAAAGGTCGAATACAGGGCGCAGAAAGGACGCATACCCTCGCTCGCTAAACCAGCGGCAAAGGTGACAGCATGCTGTTCGGCAATCCCGACATCAAAACAGCGATCAGGAAATTTTTCAGCAAATTTATCCAACCCCGTACCCGACGGCATGGCGGCGGTAATACCAATAATTTTAGGATCCTTCGCGGCCGCCGCGATTAAAGATTTGGCAAACACCGATGTGTAGCTCGGCGCATTGGCGGTCGACTTCGACTGCTCACCGGTCACAATATTAAACTTCGCCACGCCATGATATTTATCGTCGGACGCCTCGGCGGGGGCATAGCCTTTGCCTTTTTGCGTAACGACATGCAATAAAACCGGCCCGTCTTTGGCGGCGCGGACATTCTTCAAAATCGGCAGGAGGTGATCCAGATTATGCCCGTCAATCGGGCCGACATAATAAAAGCCCATTTCCTCGAACAGCGTGCCGCCCGTCGCCATACCGCGGGCATATTCTTCAAAGCGGCGTGCGGCTTCTTCGATGCTGGTCGGAAAATGTCGCAAGACGTCTTTCGCAACGCTTCGGATCGAGCGATAGGCGCCGCCCGATAATAGGCGTGCCAGATACGCGCTCATTGCGCCGACCGGCGGGGCAATCGACATATCATTATCGTTCAAAATCACAGTCAGACGTTGCCCGAGGGCGCCGGCATTGTTCATCGCCTCATAGGCCATGCCCGCGCTCATGGCGCCATCACCAATAACCGCCACTACATGATTATCTTGATCGAGCAGATCGCGTGCCACGGCCATGCCGAGCCCTGCCGAAATTGAGGTTGAGCTATGCCCGGCGCCAAACGGGTCATAGGGCGACTCCGCTCGTTTCGTAAAACCAGCAAGTCCCCCGCCCTGGCGCAGCGTGCGAATACGATCGCGGCGGCCAGTTAGAATTTTATGCGGATAGCACTGATGCCCAACATCCCAAATCAGACGATCATCGGGGGTGTTAAAAATATAGTGCAACGCCACCGTCAGCTCGACAACACCCAACCCAGCGCCAAGATGTCCGCCAGTTTCCGACACGGCGGCAATCGTTTCGGTGCGTAACTCATCGGCCAATTGCCGTAAAGCGGCAATATCTAAACGTCGCAAATCTTGCGGCGTCGCGATTTGGTCCAATAGGGGCGTGTTACTTTGCGTCACAATATTATCCTCGGCAGGCTTTCTATCAGCTTTTTCGCGCAATAACAAATTGCGCCAACGCCCTCAATAGGTTGGCACTTTCGCCAAAACTATCGAGCGGCGCGCAAGCCTTAATGACGGCGTCCGCCGCCATTTTTTTGGCTTCTTCCAAACCATAAAGCTCGACATAAGTCAGCTTCTTTTGTGCCTCGTCCTTTCCCGTCGTCTTACCTAATATAAGCG
>JAYODZ010000053.1:0-275 GCA_038106515.1 Rhodobiaceae bacterium | reverse complement strand
CATCCAGCACGTCGTCAGCAATTTGGAAAGCCAAACCCAGCGCCCGTCCATAATCCCACAAAGCCTGCTCTGCCTCGCGTGGCGCACCAGCCCAAATCGCCCCACTTGCGGCGGCGAAAGCAATTAAATCACCAGTTTTTCGAGCATGTATTTGCGCCAAAAGCGTATCTGGCCTCATCGCTTCGTCGGCGGCATAAATATCGAGCATTTGCCCCTGTACCATGCCGCGGGCGCCAATTGCCACGGCCAGCCCCTGTGTCAAGCGTGCTGTCACG
>JAYODZ010000199.1:0-1820 GCA_038106515.1 Rhodobiaceae bacterium | reverse complement strand
ATACGATCTCGAACCCCAGCGTTAATAGGGCATCGCCAGCTAAAATCGCAGTCGCCTCATCAAATGCGCGATGCAGGCTCGGCTTGCCGCGCCGCATATCGTCATCATCCATGCTGGGCAAATCATCATGGATCAGCGAATAGCTGTGAACCGCCTCAATCGCCGCCGCAAGCTGTAAAACTTGTCCTGACGCTGGCGCAAATAATGCCGCCGTATTGAGACATAAAAAACCGCGAAGCTTTTTGCCGCCGCCAAGGCTGGCATAGGCCATGGCATCCCGCAGACGCCCAGGAACCGTTTTCCTATCGAAGATTGACGTCAGCGTCGCGTCGATCTCGCTGGCCGCCTGTTGCATAAGCTGGGACAGGTTATCCATAATTACTCGACGTCGAGATCCTCGCTCGCCGCCCCGCCTCCGGTCACTTTCTCGATTTTGGCTTGCGCTGATTTTAACTTTTCGTCGCAATAGGCACGTAATAAAGCACCCCGCTGATAAATTTCTAGCGACTCCTCAAGCGCGACATCACCGGCTTCCAATCGATTGACGATGTCTTCCAACTCGCGCATTGCATCCTCAAAACTCATGGCCGCAATATCTGCGGGGATCTTATCTTTTTTACTCACCTTCTTCTCTCCGTCTTACGCCGTCGCCTGCGAGAACCAGTCGACCCCCTCTTCATCTCTGACAAGCTGAAGATCGCCTCGATGCACCAGGCACATCAAATGCGACAGACTTTCGCCAGTCGCCATGAAAAAATTATTCCTGTCGATTTTGCGCTTAAACAGGACAGAGAAGATTTTGCCATCAACCGCACGTCGCGGCGTTTCACAAATCTCATACAGCCGCGCCAATGCTCTCTCATGACCATCAATCAGCGACCGTAAGCGGGCATGGGCGCCATAAAACGGATCATTATGCGCCGGCAAGACGAGACAATCTTCGGGCAAAACCTCGATCAAGCGATAGCAACTATCTATCCAGTCCTGCAACGGATTGGCCAGCGGCTCGGTCGGAAATAAGGATACATTGGACGATATTTTCGGCAAAATTTGATCGCCCGCAATAATCATATTGAGGTCGGGCGAATAGAGACACACATGCTCCGGCGTGTGGCCCATGCCAATCTCCACCCGCCAATTATATTTGCCGATTTTGATAACCTGATCTTGCTGCAGACGCTCGTAGGATTGCGGCAAAACATGGATTAGTTCGCCAAACATACCAAACCGTTCGCGATAGCGCGCCAAGGCTTCATCATTAAACCCTGCCGCTTTATAAAAGCGCACACCCTCTTCCGGCGCTTTCCGACCCGTATCCGCGGCCAAGGCGCGGCACAAAAGGTAGTCGGTGCGCGACATACAAAACTCGGCATCGAATTTATTCACAAGCCAGCCCGCTAGCCCGACATGATCGGGGTGCATATGGGTTGCAATAACTCGCCGCAATGGCTTGCCATCGAGTAAGGTCTCTATCCACTGCTCCCATAATTTGCGTGTGCTATCTTGATCAAAACCTGTATCGACGAGAGTCCAGCCATCACCATCCTCGAGCAACCAGAGGTTGATATGATCGATACCAAAATCAAACGGCAACCTTAGCCAATAAACACCTGGCGCTAGCTCAATGCGTGACTGGCTATCGGGGGCTGTTTCAAATGGGTATACGAGCCCATGTGCAAGGGTCTCCCCAGACGCTTCTTGTCCCATACGCTGCCTTTCTGAGTAAGCGGGGCATACTTAAAACATTGATGCCAGCAAAAACCTAGACTAATCTTACCGAGAATTTCATCATGATACAATGAGTTAGGAGCGTCGATTAT
>JAYODZ010000052.1:6167-12352 GCA_038106515.1 Rhodobiaceae bacterium | reverse complement strand
GTTAGGCCTGCCGCCAGCGTTCGTTCTGAGCCAGGATCAAACTCTCAAGTTTGATTCTCGCAATCATCACTTTTGCTAAAAACGTTCAAAAATTTGCCGTTATAAAACGGCAAATGACGAGTTCCCACTCAAAATTGCCGGCCAATGATCTGCCTTGAAATTGCTTTCAACGCAAACCTGCAACCGGACTTGAGTGGCGAAACGTGAACACAACAAAAGTTATTGCGTTGTTTTGTTGCCAGTCACCTGCAAGCAGGGCTGACCGCTAGGACACCGCCGTCCACGTTTCTCTTTCCATATCAACAATGTCAAACAGCACAACCACAAAACGGCTAGCAAGGTTCTTGGGATAGCCCAATTTTTGAACCCTGAACCAGCTATTCAGCGGTAAATTTTGGTCAAGTTCTTTTCCACCGTGTTTGCCTCGACCAGATTAACTCGTCTGGCAACCGGTATGGTAGAGAGACCATACACGCTCGCGGGGCTCGCCCCGAGAACGTTTGGCGGTTATATGCGCCCGACCATAAGCTGTCAAAGGTTTTTTTTATCGGTTTCCCGTTTTTTGTTGGTTTTTGTTTAACATGCTGTATTTTCGGATGAAATGATCCTTTAAGCCTGCGCCTCGGAAGCCTTGCTAGGGTTGTCAGGAACGGGCTTTTACACACGCAGCAGGGCTTTTTTTACGACTAAAACATGGTTCAACATCTGCAAACGCAACCGCAAATCCCATTTTTAACGCGTCGCAGTCGTCGTCGTGTCAGGCAAACTGCTCTTCGTTTTGTAATCTTTGCCTTGCTGCTGGGCGGCATCATCATATATTTTGCGCGCAGTGGCTTAACGCCAGCGCCGAGCGACCCGCATTTGAGTGCCCAGCCAGCGCCGCAGCTCGCCAAACAGGATCCTCGGTGGCTGGCCTTGCCGGCGATGAACCGCAACTTCACGATCCATCAGATTAGCCGCGGTGAGGCGTTGATTGATCTGTTGCGCGAACATCAGGTGCCGGCAAACGAGGCGCACAGCGCTGTCGCAGCCCTAGGCCAAGAATTCGACCCGCGACGGTTAATGCCGGAACAAGAAATCCGGATTTTTTGGGAAAGCCCGAGCGATGTAAATGCACCGGCGATGCAACGTTTTGCCGGCTTCGATCTCGTGCCCGAGCCCACCCGACACATTGTCGTCCGCCGCCTTGCACATCAAGATTATAGCGCTACCAGTTTTCAACGCGAATTAACCCAGCGACATTTCTTTGCCCGCACGCTGATTAACAGCAGTGTTTATGAAGCCGCGCGCGCCAGCGGCATGGCGCCCTCGACGGTCATTCAGCTGATCCGCATGTTTTCCTATAATATTGATTTTCAGCGCGATATTCGCGAGGGCGACCAATTTGAAGTTCTCTATACCCGCTTATTTGATAGTGAAAATAACCTCGCCGAGGAAGGCGAGATCCTCTATGCCTCGCTCACCAATCAAGGACGCAAGTTTGCCATGTGGGCCATTCCACAAGCCGATGGCGCGCTTGCCTATTACGATGCGGACGGCGTCAGTGCCCGTCGCTTGTTGATGAAAACGCCGGTCGATGGGGCCCGCCTATCCTCTCGATTTGGCAAGCGGCGCCACCCGATTTTAGGTTATACACGCCTGCATCGCGGGCTGGATTTTGCCGCCCCATCTGGCACGCCCATTTATGCCGCAGGCAATGGTCAGATCGTTGAAATTGGCCGCAAAGGCGATTTCGGAAATTATATTCGCATTCGTCACTCAAACGGTTATGAAACAGCCTATGCCCATATGCTGCGCTTCAGTCAGGGGCTCAAGCGCGGAGGCAGGGTGTCACAAGGACAAATCATTGGCCGTGTTGGCGCCAGTGGTCTCGCGACAGGGCCGCATTTGCATTATGAGGTCATCCTAAATGGCAAGCATATCAACCCACGGACGCTGGATTTACCCGCTGCCACCGCGCTTGACGCCGCCGGTCGCGCGCGTCTCAACAATATCCGCACAGACATAGATGCCCGCATCCGCGCCTTATCTGTTGGCTCCGAGGATCGACGCGCCGCCAAGCTCGGCGGGGTCAACTAGAGCGCACCGTCTGGCTCAGTGCAAATTCTTGGCGGACCCGTCGCTTTCAAAAACCAGCATGTCGGCGCCGGCATTGATGGTGACATGCGCCCCGTCGTTTAAGTGACCGGCTAAGATTTTTTCCGCTAGCTCGTCTTGCACATAACGTTGGATCACACGTTTCAAGGGGCGTGCACCATAAACCGGATCATAGCCCTGTGCCGCCAACCAACTTCGAGCGGCGGGGCTTAGCTCGATTTGCAAGCCGCGGGCGGCAGCGAGTTTTTCAATCCGTTGCATTTGAATATCAACAATAGCATCCATTTGATCACGCTGCAGGCGTTCAAACAAAATCACCTCATCGATCCGGTTTAAGAATTCGGGACGGAAGTGCGCGCGAACATCCTGCATAACATCGCCTCGGACATCCTCAACATCGCCGCCATCAGCAAGCGCGGCGAGGTGATGGGACCCCAAATTGGAGGTCATAATTATCAACGTATTTTTGAAATCGACCGTGCGCCCCTGGCTATCAGTCAAGCGGCCATCATCCAAAACCTGCAACAGCACATTGAAAACATCGGCATGCGCTTTTTCGACCTCATCGAACAACACCACCTGATAGGGCCGCCGGCGCACCGCTTCGGTTAGAGCACCGCCTTCTTCATAGCCCACATAGCCGGGCGGCGCACCAATCAAACGCGCCACCGCATGCTTTTCCATGTATTCAGACATATCGATGCGGCAGATTGCCGTTTCATCATCGAACAGAAAATCCGCCAACGCTTTCGTCAGCTCGGTCTTACCAACGCCCGTTGGGCCCAAAAATAAAAACGACCCGATCGGCCGGTTCGGGTCTTGCAAGCCGGCACGCGCTCGTCTGACTGCTTTCGAGACGGCGCTGACGGCGAGGTCTTGCCCTACAACGCGGCGATGCAAAGCGTCTTCCATCGCCAAGAGTTTTGCCCGCTCGCCTTCTAACATTTTCTCGACAGGAACCCCCGTCCAGCGCGACACGATGCCCGCGATGTGATCTTCATTGACGACCTCTTCGAGCATCATTTGGGCACCAGTATCAGCCTCGCCTTGCGCTAATTTTTTCTCAAGCTCGGGGATAATGCCGTAAGCCAGCTCGCTGGCTCGTTCGAGATTGCCGCGGCGTTGCACCTGATCGAGCTCGTTGCGGGCAGCTTCGAGATCGCCCTTAATTTTTTGCGTGTCCGACAAGCGTTCTTTTTCGCTTTGCCAGCGCGCCGCGAGAACAGTCATTTTATCTTCTAACTGCGACAGCTCTTTATCAAGTTTTTCAAGTCGTTCGCTCGACGCCTTATCTTGTTCTTTCACCAAAGCCGCCCGCTCGATCTTTAATTGCACGATGCGGCGGTCGAGTTCGTCGAGTTCCTCGGGCTTGCTGTCGACCTGCATACGAATACGGCTGGCCGCCTCATCGACCAAATCGATCGCCTTATCTGGCATGAAGCGGTCAGTAATATAGCGATGGGATAGGGTCGCCGCCGCCACAATTGCGGCGTCGGAAATCCGCACACCATGGTGCAACTCGTATTTTTCCTTGAGGCCACGCAAAATCGAGATCGTATCTTCAACCGAAGGCTCGTCGACAAAGACGGGTTGGAAGCGACGCGCCAAGGCCGCGTCTTTCTCAACATGTTTGCGATATTCATCCAGGGTGGTGGCACCAATGCAGTGCAGCTCGCCGCGCGCCAGAGCTGGTTTTAAGAGGTTGGAAGCATCCATTGCCCCGTCGCTGGCACCAGCCCCCACCAAAGTGTGCATTTCGTCAATAAACAAAACCACGCCACCATCGGCAGACGACACTTCTTGTAAAACCGCCTTTAATCGCTCCTCAAACTCGCCGCGATATTTTGCGCCAGCAATTAACGCGCCCATGTCAAGCGACATCAGGCGTTTATGGCGCAAGCTTTCGGGCACATCGCCATCAACAATCCGTAAAGCCAAGCCCTCAGCAATAGCGGTTTTGCCGACACCTGGTTCACCGATTAGAACCGGGTTGTTTTTTGTCCGCCGCGACAATACCTGCATCGTACGACGGATTTCTTCGTCGCGACCAATCACCGGATCGAGCCGACCACTGGCGGCATCGGCGGTGAGATCGCGCGCATATTTTTCAAGTGCCTGATAACTCTCTTCGGCTCCAGCCGTATCTGCCCGACGGCCTTGCCGCAATTTATCTATGGCCGTGGCAAGGGCTGCAGGTTTTACGCCAGCCTCGCTTAAGACGTTATGTGCCGCGCCGCTCTTTTGCAAAAGCAGAGCCTGCAATAGACGCTCAACACTGACAAATTGATCGCCCTCTTTGTGCGCCAATGCCTCGGCCTCAGAGAGAGCTTTGGCGAGATCCGTCGCCAACCCCATCTGCGATGCATCACCCGAGACGCGGGGGAGTTTAGCGAGCGCGGCCTCGTTCAGCTGTTGCACGCGCTCGGGCGCACCACCCGCTGAACTGAGGAGAGACGCGACCAAACCATCCCTATCCTCGAGCAAGGCCTTTAAAACATGTAGGCTTTCTATGCGCTGATGGTCATGGCGCAGAGCTAGCGACTGCGCCTGTTGGATCACAGACCTGGCTTTATCGGTAAACTTTGTGAAGTCCATTATCTTCTCCAGTTTGACTATCTAGAGAAGATATGGGGTCTGAGAACGCCGACTACAATAGCGGTAGCTTATTCCCCGACGGCACTCTCGAGCGCATCGCCGCTATCCTCGCCATTGGCTTTGCTATCGCGCCGACGCCGCAATGGCCCTCGGCGGCGACCACCCTTGGCCGCTTTATCGCTGTCATCCTCGTTCGCTTTTTCTCCGCGCGATAAAACCAGAGGCTCATAGGCAGCTTCACCGTCGGCATCTTCCTCAGACGGAGCCGCCGCGGTCTCTAACTCAACCGTATCATCACCCTCGTCTTGATCATCACCATCCTCGTCACTTGTCGCGTCTTGGCGCGGCGGCTGGATGGTCAATAGAATGCGATAATAATGCTCGGCATGCTGCATCAAATTTTCGGCCATAACGCGATCGCCAGAAGATTGCGCGTCGCGCGCCAGTGCTTGATATTTTTCATAAACCTGACTGGCTGATCCGCGAACGCGAACTTCAGGCCCGTTACTCTCATAACTGCGATTGGCTGGATTAGACTGACGACGACCACGTCCGCGCGAGCGTTTCATAATATTTTTCCCTGTGCGTGACACAACACAATAAAAGCTATCGGTTAAACCGAAATTAAAATTTTCATTTAAGCTATTGTTAACCGCTCAAAGCGGGGTGACTTCTCGGATCGAAAACGTAACAAGGCGGTCATGACATCCACCCGCCGTTATTTATCGGCTCAAAGTCAAACGCACCCTAGCCAAATTAATTCCAGATTTCAAACATCTTTTTGGCTTGACGCGAATTTTATTTTATATCCGCGCCAACACCAAACATCGATCATGCCCCGCTAAATCTTGATGACAGGCCTGCAAGCGCCAGCCCGCGGCGGCGAATAGCGCGGTCACATCGGCGCGTTGATCATACCCCACCTCAAGCACAAGACGTCCATCAGGAGCGAGGAAGGCCGCCGCCCGTGACGCTATTTGGCGATAGGCTGTCAAACCATCGCGACCACCGTCGAGCGACCGACGCGGATCATTTTTGATAACCTCATCACTCAACCCCGCAAGGTCAGCCTGAGCAATATAAGGCGGGTTTGAGATAATCAGATCATATCGACCCGAAACGGTCTCGAACCAAAATCCCTGCCGTATCGTCAAGCGCTGTGTGAGGCCATGTCGCGCGGCATTGATCCGCGCCATGCGCACGGCTTGCCGCGACAGATCAATAGCAACACCATGCCAGTGCGCCCTTTGGTTCAGAAGCGCAATAATCAAACAGCCCGTGCCCGTACCGAGATCCAAAACCCGGTGCGGCTGATCGGTAAATAATTCCAAGCCCGTTGTGACCAAGATTTCGCTATCCGCACGCGGATCGAGCGTTGCGGCATTGAGCTTGAAGCCTAAACCATAAAATTCGCGCTGACCGATCAGGCGCGATACGGCTTGCCCGCCCAGCCGCGCAGCGGCAAGGCGATCAAATTTTTCCTGATCCTCGGC
>JAYODZ010000052.1:2052-6157 GCA_038106515.1 Rhodobiaceae bacterium | reverse complement strand
GCCGTCGCCAGCATTGCCTCTTGCGCCACCATCTCGGAGAGCGAAACGCGCCAGATAAATTGTGCTAAAACACGGGCATCGAGAGCCGCTGTCGCCAGCCCCGCAGCAGCAAATTGGCTTTGCACCCGTCGCTGCAATGCACCCCGCGTGAGCGCAGCCGTCTTAGTCACCGCTTTGCGCCGCCAAACGACGGAGTTGGTCTTCGCTCACCAAAGCCTCGATCAACTCCTCCAACGCCTCGCCTTCGAGAATTCGATCAAGCTTATGCATGGTCAAATTAATCCGGTGGTCGGTGACGCGACCTTGTGGAAAATTATATGTCCGAATGCGCTCCGAGCGGTCACCCGAGCCAACTTGGGTTTTGCGGTCGGCGGCACGCTCATTCTCGACACGCGCCCGCTCGGCCTCAAAGAGGCGAGCGCGCAAAACCTTCATTGCCTTAGCACGGTTCTTGTGCTGCGATTTTTCGTCTTGTTGCGAGACGACAATACCGGTCGGAATATGGGTAATCCTTACCGCACTATCGGTGGTGTTCACTGATTGCCCGCCCGGGCCGCTGGCGCGAAACACATCAATCCGCAAATCTTTTTCTTCGATTTGAACATCGACTTCTTCCGGTTCAGGTAGCACCGCCACGGTCGCCGCCGAGGTATGGATCCGCCCGCCGCTCTCAGTTTCAGGAACGCGTTGCACACGATGCACGCCGCTTTCAAATTTTAAACTGGCAAAAACACCGACGCCGCGAACTGAGCTGATAATTTCTTTGAAACCGCCAACATCGCCCTCCGACACTGACATTATTTCGACCTTCCAGCCTTTGGTATCGGCATAGCGCTGATACATGCGAAACAAATCGCCAGCAAACAAAGCGGCCTCGTCGCCGCCTGTGCCAGCGCGGACTTCTAGGATAACATCCAAGCGGTCCGCCTCATCGCGCGGCAGCAACATAATTTGCAAGTCTTCCTCGACCTGCGGCAGACGCTCGAGCAGGTCGGGCAGTTCCGCTTCGGCAAGATCGCGCATGTCGGCGTCATCGCCCTCAATCAATGCCTCGAGATCGGCAATTTCGGCCGCAAGATCGCGATACGCGCGGATGACGCGCGCTACTGGGTCGATCTCGGCAAATTCTTTGGAAAGCGAAACAAAGCGCTCTGGCGGGCAGTTGCCGTTCATTTCCGACTGTACTTTTTCTACCCGCGCCAAAATGGCGTCGAGGCGCTCTTGCGGGATCATCGTTTTAATCTTTCGTTGCGGACTGTTTAGCGGCGACGGCGATTTCAACAAGCTCGGCGAGATGCTCCACCATCTGATCATGAGGTAATTTATGGTTTGGGCGGCCATTGACATAGACCATACCCTGGCCATGACCGCCACCTGTAAAGCCAATATCGGTCTCCCGCGCCTCACCCGGCCCGTTGACGACACAGCCGATAATCGACAGGGTGACGGGGGTGGCAATATGCGCCAATCGAGCCTCAAGGGCTTGCACAGTCGAGATCACGTCGAAACCTTGGCGCGCACAAGAGGGGCAGGAAATAATGCTGACTCCACGATGCCGCAACCCGAGCGATTTCAAAATCTCAAAACCAACCTTTACCTCATCGACGGGATCGGCTGACAGCGAGACCCGCAAAGTATCGCCTATCCCCTGACGCAACAGCCCGCCTAGACCGATCGACGATTTCACCGTCCCAGTGGTGTAGCCCCCCGCCTCGGTCACCCCAATATGCAACGGGCAATCGACCACCTGGGCCAATTGTTCATAGGCCGCAACGGTGAGGAAAATATCGGAGGCTTTGACACTGATTTTATAATCGCGAAAATCATGCTCTTCCAATATCCCAGCATGATATAGCGCGCTTTCCACCATCGCCTCGGGGCACGGCTCTTTGAATTTTTCGAGCAAATGCTTCTCCAGCGAGCCAGCATTCACGCCGATGCGCATCGAGCACCCATGATCTTTAGCGGCTTGCACAACCTCAGCGACGCGCGTCCGATCCCCAATATTGCCAGGGTTGATCCGAAGGCAGGCCGCCCCCGCTTCAGCGGCTTCGATGGCGCGGCGATAATGAAAATGAATGTCGGCCACAATAGGCACCGAGACATTGGCGACAATCTCGCGCAACGCCGCTGTCGAGGCCTCATCCGGGCACGACACGCGAACAATATCTGCGCCCGCTTCTTCGAGCGCGTGCACTTGGCGAATGGTCGCTTGCACATCCGATGTCAGCGTATTGGTCATCGACTGCACAGCAATCGGCGCATCGCCGCCAATGGGCACATCGCCCACTTTAATTTGCCGCGTTTTCCGACGTTCAACCTGACGCCATGGTCTGATCATGCTTGGCCTTTTGGCTAGTCAAAGCCCACTAAGGGCGGTTCACATAACGCGAAACATCGAGCGTCCGACGGGCCAAAATTTCGGAATCCTTGCCCAAAGTGTCGACCACTACCCCATTACGCATAATTTCGATCGCTCCAGCGTCACGCGACGCAATATAATAGATCTCGTTATCATTTAGCTCGTAGACCGTGCCGAGGTCAACGATACTCGAAAACAGAACCTTGTCATCGCTATTCGAAATCCGCATCCAAGTCTCGCGGGCGACATGCAAGCTAATGCTGACTTTTGCCGGGGCATCAGCCTCTGGGTTTGCTTGTGTCTCGTTGTCAACCATTACCGTCGTCTCGCCATCGAGGGGCGACAGATCTACGACCACGACCTCGTCTTTATTAGGCGGCTCAGGGGACGGCTCAGATTTTGCAGCATCCACCAGCCCGTCTTCAGATCCACTTAGCGCCAGCTGATCCGCCGCCGTTTTTTCGAGAGGCGCTGTTTGCGTCAGCGCAGCGGTCGTCTCTTCTTGGGTAGCGATCGGCTCGCCCGCTTGCTCGGACGGCGCGAAACTCGACATCCAAACCAGAACGACAACCACAATTGCGGCCATCGACATCGAAACGACCACCCCCAGCGAAACCTCAGTGGGCTCATCAAGATGGATAAAGTCTTCTTCAACCTTGACCGCTGGTACGACGAGGAGTTTGGCCTCCTCGACCAGCGCATCGCTGTCGAGCCCGAGATATTTGCCATAGCTTCGCAAAAACCCCAGCGCATAGCTTTGGTGGCCGATATCGATAAGCCGATCATCTTCTAACGCCTCAAGCGTCTCAAGCTTGATGCGTAGATCCGCGACAACCTGAGCCAGCTCTAGACCGCGAGCTAGCCTCTGCGCTTTCAAACTCTGGCCAATCGACCCCAACATTCCACTAATACCACGCGATAAACTAAGCCTCTTCAGGCATAGAATAATCTATACTTGCAACATGTGTAAATTACAACTTGATGCCTTGCGCCTGCGCAATCGCACGCAAGCCTTGGCGGATATCCGTCGCCCCATTGGCGATTAGTTGGGCTACGGCGTGCGACAGCCGCGCATGATTAACCGAACGCACCATACGCTTGACCGGCCCAATCGACGGCGCGGGGACCGATAATTCCTTAAAGCCGAGACCAATCGCGACCATCGCCTCAAGTGGCTGGCCAACCAATTCACCGCAAATGGATACCGGCACGCTATGGGCTACACATTTTTCGCGAATAAAACGCAAAATATTTAAAACCGAAATATCGAGAAAATCGTAACGCTGACCGACCCGCGCATTACCGCGATCAACGGCAAATAAGAACTGCAATAAATCATTGGTCCCAATCGACAGGAAATCAACCAGCGGCAAAAGCGAGTCCAATTGCCAGACCAAAGCCGGCACTTCCAGCATAGTGCCAATTTTAACCTCGCGTGGCAGCTCCTGACCGACCCGCTTGGCTCGATCCAATTCACGAAACACGGTTTCCCGTGCCGCCTGAAACTCGGCCACTGTCGCCACCAGCGGAAACATGACCCGCAAGCTCCGTCCCGCAGAAGCACCGATCAAGGCGCGTAGTTGAAGTCGCAAAAGCCCGGGCCGATCGAGCGCTATCCGAATAGCGCGCCAACCCATGGCAGGGTTTTCCTCCTGCCCAACCCGCATATAGGGAAGAACCTTATCGCCGCCAATATCGAGGGTACGAAATGTCACTTGGCGACCGCCAGCGGCGTCGAGGACC